>DASUPZ010000188.1:0-6417 GCA_036280855.1 Pyrinomonadaceae bacterium
GTCTTGCAGGAGACGGAACTCACGGATCTGAGTGGACGCATGATGAACGAATTATCCGGCGGCGAACGACAACGAGCGTTGATGGCTCGCGCACTCGCAACCGAGGCTCCGATCCTTCTGCTCGACGAGCCAACAGCGAATCTCGATCTCTCGCACCAGGCAACATTGTTGGCCCTCGTCAGAAACCGCTGCGACCGTCATCAGGCCGCGGCGCTCGTCGTTACACACGACATCAATCTGGCGGCGCAGTTCGCAGACCATATTTTGTTGATGAAGCAGGGAAAGACTGTTCATGCAGGGAGTCCGGAAGAAGTTCTCAAACCGCAGATACTCGAAGAAGTGTTTGAAGTAAGAGTTCTGGTTGATGCTCATCCGGTTACGGGTGGGCCACGCGTGACGCCGGTACACGGCAGGAGAGACTAAGATGAATAAGATGGCGGCAATTATTTTCTCACTAACGATTTCGTTGAATGTGTTCGCGCAGGGAAACGGAGGAATAACCGGCACGGTCACAGACGACAACGGCGCGAAGGTTGCCGGCGCCCAGGTGATGTTGACTTCGAGCAACGGCGTGCATCTCAACACATCAACCGATCGAAACGGCATTTTCGAGTTCAAGAACCTTCGCTCTGGATCTTATTTCATCGAAGTCAGAACACCGGGCTTCTCCACGTTCACCTCCGAAGAAATCCGTTTTACCCGCGGCGAAAACAAAGACGTTCCCGTGCAGCTCAAGATCGCGGCCATCAACGCAAGCGTCGTAGTCACGGCAACCGGCACGGTCCAGCGCGCTGATGAAGTCTCAAAAGTCGTCTCCACAATCGATGCCGGCGAGATCGAAGCAAAACATGAACTGAGTTTGACTGAAGCTTTGCGAGGAACTCCCGGCGTGCGCGTGCAGCAACAGGGATCGCCGGGCGCACTCACAACTTTGCGACTTCGCGGTCAACGTAACTTCGACACCTCACTGCTGCTGGATGGACTGCGCGTGCGCGATGCAGGCGACATCAACGGCTCTGCGCTTTCCCTCATGACGGACCTGTCGCCGGTTGCTCTCGATCGTGTCGAGGTGCTGCGTGGCGCCGGTTCATCGATCTACGGAACACACGCGATCGGCGGCGTGGTGAACATGATTCCCGCGGTTGGCTCGCCGGGATTTCACCTTGACGCCGGTTTTGAAGGCGGCAGTCTCGCAACTTACCGCGAACGCCTCGCAGCTTCTGGCGGCAACGAACTTCTTGGGTTCAATTTGGGCGTGAATCGCGTGGATGTTCGCAACGGAATCGACGGCGACGATGCGTACGGAAACACGGGCTTCGCCGGACGGCTCCAGTTCAATCCAACGCCGTCGATCATGATCGCAGGTAATCTCTACGGCAACATCGCAAACGCGCGTGTTAACGACAATCCGTTCCCACTGCCCGCGGCTTTCACGTCAACGCAACGTTTCCCGAATGCTGTCGAGGGAGTCACTTTTCAACCCGACTTCAACAACCCCGACCAGGGACGCCGCAACCGCCTGCTCGCCGGCTCAGGTCGATTCTCACACGCCGTAAGCGAGACTGTTTCGTACTCAGTTGCGTACCAGCGCGTGTCGAGCAACCGGCGCAACTACAACGGTCCGGCAGTGGATCCGAGATTCACGTCGTTTGTGCCATTTGGCGATTTTGAGTTTCTAAATATCAATCGCGGCAACATCGATACTATCGATGGGCGCGTGAACTTCAGCTTCTCCAGATCGAACCTGCTCACGGCCGGATTCGAGTTTGAACGCGAGTCGTTGTTTCAGAGTTCGCAACCTTCGTTCACGACCTTCAACAACACCACGGATCGGCAGCGTACGTTTGCGGTGTTCGGACAGGACCAGTTGTCGTTTCTCGACGATCGTCTGCAACTGTCAATCGGAGTGCGCGGCCAGTGGTATCGAATCAGAAGCGCCGACCGGCCCGGGAGTCTGCAGGGACGAGACACCGAGAGTTCTATCACGGGTGACGGCTCGATTGCTTACTTCATTCGCCGCAGCGACACAAAACTGAGAGCGCACGTAGGCAACGGCTTCCGTGCGCCATCGTTGTTTGAGCGCTTTGGCGAGGGAACGTTTGGCTCGGCGGGCGTCGTCCGTTTTGGAGATCCGACGTTGCGTGCCGAGCAGTCGATCAGCGTCGATGGCGGTTTCGATCAACGGCTCGCAAACGACAAAGTGCTATTTGGCGCCACCTACTTTTACACGCGTCTTCAGCGCGTGATCGCTTTTACGGGTTTCGCCGTCGATCCACTTGGCCTGGGTCGCTTCAGCGGATTCACGAACCGTCCCGGTGGACTTTCACGCGGTGCGGAAACTTACTTCAGCACTTCGCCGGTGAAAGGAATGGACCTGCGAGCGTCGTACACGTTCACGAACAGCGATCGCGAAGTGGCTGGTCTTCAGCCGGAGTATGTCATACCGGAAAATTTATTCGGATTGACGTTGACGCAGAGATATCGAGCATTGTTGTTTAGTTTTGACCTGAACCACACGGGCTCGTATCTCGCACCTGTATTCGAGAACAACTTTCCGTTTCGCCAGGCTGATCTGCGTTTTGACGGCTACACGAAGGGCGACGTTTTTGTCAGTTATGAGAGACGGCAGACGGAACGCGTGAGCCTGGTGTTATTCGGCGGCGTCGAGAACGTTTTCAATGAGAGGTATTTTGAGAACGGTTTCCTTGGCCCGCGGGCCCTTGGGCGCGGTGGTGTGAGAGTAAAATTTTAATCGCGGATCAGAGGCTCAGGCTGCAAGGGTTGAAGTTAGTGGACGCAAGTGCGTCACTTATGAAACCCTCCCTTGCAACCTGAAAACGAAATCAATCCACTCGTTTTGTGAACAACCCGCCGGCCAGAAAGATTACGCCGAGCAGGATGTGAATGCCGTGATCGGCCTGGCCGAAGTGGAGTGGTCCAAGCATCCACGTGCGGTCTTCGCCGGTACCTATGGCCATTCCCAGAATGCCGAGCGCCAGATAAACGACACCAAATACAAGCGAAAACGTCTTTGCCGCCGACAGAGATCCCGCAAAACCGAGATACAGTGCAATGGCGCCCGAAACAATGTGAACGGCATTGTGCGCAGGCGTTAGGTGGGCATTAAGTAAAGTCGGCATCGCAAAACCGAGCAGACCCACCAACAAAAAAACGACTCCCAAAATCTTGCAAACCGTCTTTGCCATTCTTCACTCGCTCCTCTGTGAAAAGGTTTGGAACCGAGCGGCGTCGCGCCAGGGCCATGGCCCGGCTTCCGCATTTTAATGATCCTGCCTGGGGGTTCGTTTTGGTGCGCGGAATGTATACCAGAGAGACGCCACAGTTGCAAAGAATTTTACATTTATATTATGCGAAAGGGTTACGCATCGCCTTGGAGTGCGGCGGCCTGGCGCCGCTTTATTACTCGATCCGACTCGATCGATACCAAAGCGGCGCCAGGCCGCCGCACTCCAAGGAGACGCCTGATGCTATGGAGGTGTATACTTCCCGCCATACCCCTTTAACATGCGGACCTTACCAACGAGAGGTGTGTTTATGGCTTTAAGGAAAATTTCTATCGCTGCGTTGTTCCTGGTGCTCACCGCGACAGTCGCGAATGCCTACACGATCGTGATGCGCAATGGCCGGAGGGTTGAAATCCCGAACACGTACATGGTAACCAGTTCGACGCTGACTTACGAAACTGCGCCGGGAATTCAGGTCACAATTCAATTATCGACCGTCGACATCGCTGCAACTGAGCGCGTCAACGGGCAGGCACCCGGCAATTTCATGACCGCGGGAGCAAAGCCGCAAGCGCCGGCTCCTGTTCAAACGCAGCGATTGACCGCCACGCGATCGATAACGAACAAAGATCTCGAAGGCTATCGACGTGCGCGCCTGGAAAGTGAACGCGAGCGAGCAGAGTTGGGTCTGCCTTCGCTGGAAGATCGGCGGCGCGAGGTCGAGGAAATCGACGAACGCACTCAAGAGCAGATTCGAGAGATGCGTTCAAGGGAAGAACTCGATTTCTGGCGCAACCGCGCAATGACACTCGAGACGGAGATGGCCGCGACCCAGCAGCAAATGAGAGCTAACGAGTTCAGCGGTTATCCCTGGTCGTTTCCTATCGACGGGGCTGTCGTACCTTTCGCTTACGGTCATAAATTCGACAGGTTCGGAATCCTGAACCGGTTCGATAAGTTTGGTAACCACAAGTTCGGCTTCAGCAGATTCGGATTTAATAACCCTCACTTCATAGGGCACTTTCCGACAAACTTCCGGGGCGGGCTACGGGTTATAGGCAGGACTGGAGGAAATGGAGGACACGGTCGCGGAGGGCACCGAGGCGGGCGTCGATAGCACGAAAACATGACAACATGACCTGGGAAACAGTTATCGGTCTCGAGATCCATGCGCAACTGAGCACGGAGTCGAAGATCTTCTGTGGCTGCGCAACGCGTTTCGGCGACGAGCCAAACTCCAACACCTGTCCGACGTGTCTTGGTTTGCCGGGTGCGTTGCCCGTGTTGAATCGTCGCGTCGTCGAACTCGGCGCGCGTGCGGCTCTCGCGCTTGGTCTGCACATCAACAACCAATCGATCTTCGCGCGTAAAAACTATTTCTATCCCGACCTGCCGAAGGGTTATCAGATCTCGCAATACGATCAGCCGTTCTCAGCAAACGGTGAACTCGAAATCATGACGGCGGAACGCGACGAAGCCGGTCATCCGATGGAGTGGCGTCCGAAGAAGATCCGGATCACCCGCCTGCACCTCGAAGAAGACGCGGGCAAGAACGTGCATGAAGGTCTGCCTGAGGTCGATCGCTATTCATATATCGATCTGAATCGTGCCGGAGTCCCGCTCGCGGAGATTGTTACCGAGCCGGATTTCCGTTCGTCATGGGAGGCTTACGATTACGTCAATCACGTGCGCCGCGCGTTGCAATGGGTGGGCGCGTCGGAGGCCGACATGGAGAAGGGAAATCTTCGTTGTGAGGCGAACGTTTCCGTCCGGCGTGTTGGCGAAGAAAAGTTTGGGACAAAGGTCGAACTGAAAAACCTGAACTCCGTGCGCTTCATGCAGCGTGCGATCGAGTTTGAAGTCGAGCGTCATATCAAAACGCTTGAAGAGGGTGGAAAGCTAACTCAGGAGACGCGGCTCTGGGATGATCGTGCGATGGAAACGCGTGTGATGCGTTCGAAAGAGGAAGCGCACGACTATCGTTATTTTCCCGAGCCTGATCTGCAGCCGTTGATTGTGTCGCCTGAGTTTGTTGACGAAGTGCGGCAGTCGATGCCTGAGCTGCCGGAGAATCGTCGCAAGCGTTTTGCGGAGCAGTATGGATTGAGTTTTGCCGATGCTTCGCAACTCGTGTCTGAACGCTCGCTCGCTGATTACTATGAAGCAGCCGCCCAGGCGTCGGGAAATCCTCGCGCCACGGCAAACTGGATCAGAAGTGAGTTGCTGCGCGAGCTCGAGGTGGCTGGATTATCTGCGGCAGATTCGCGTGTTTCACCCGAGGATCTGGGAGCGCTCGTGCGTCTGATCGACGAAGACAAGATCAGCGGTAAGCAAGGTAAAGACGTGCTGGTCGAGATGTTCAAGACCGGCAAAACGGCGCAAGCGATTGTCGGGGAGCAGGGACTCGTTCAGGTCAGTGACACTGGTGAGATTGATGCGCTGATCGACAACGTGATCGCCGCAAATCCCGATCAGGTGGCGAACTATCGAGGGGGGAAGGAAGCTTTATTGGGCTTCTTCGTGGGGCAGGTGATCAAGGCTTCGAAAGGTAAGGCGAACCCGAAGGTTGCTAACGAACGGCTTCGCGCGAAATTGCAGGGTTAGGAATGAAAGAAAGAGTTGCAGTTGTTACTGGTGGGACGAGGGGAATCGGGCGTGCGATTGCCGAGGCGCTCGTGAGGTCGGGCGCAAATGTCGCGATCACCGCGCGTAGTGAAGATGATCTGGCGAGCGCTGTGTCTGGGTTGAATGAGACTGGACCAGGCAGAGCGGCGGGTTACGTTTGCGATGTTCGGAATTACGATCAAGTGAAGTCGGTGTTCGCGAACATTGCCGGTGATTTTGGCGGTGTCGATATTCTGGTGAATAACGCGGGCATAGGGATCTTCGCGCCGGTTGAGTCGATGGACGTGGCAGACTTTCGTGCAGTGCTCGAAACAAACGTCTTTGGCGTCTTTTACTGTTGCCATGAAGCCATACCGTTGATGAAGCAACGAGGTGGCGGCTACATCATCAACATCTCTTCGCTCGCAGGCACAAACGCGCATCCGCAAATGGCTGCATACAACGCGTCGAAGTTTGGCTTGAATGGTTTTAGTGAAGCGCTGATGCAGGAAGTCAGGCAGGACAAGATTAAGGTGAGTTACATCATGCCCGGATCGGTGAATACTGA
>DASUPZ010000189.1:0-3704 GCA_036280855.1 Pyrinomonadaceae bacterium
GCAGGGACAACTTCCGCTTCACACTTTGCGCGCCGACATCGATTACGGCCTGGCGGAAGCACAAACGACCTTCGGGCAGATCGGTGTGAAGGTTTGGATTTACCGCGGGGAGATTCTCGATCCGAAAGCGGCGATGGCTCGTGGTACCGGTTCGGATCCGATCAACGAAACGCGCACCGGTGAACGTGAGCGCCGCCCGCGCACTCGTCGCGAACGCGAGGGTGGATCGGATGGGAGGCGTCCCCGGGGTGAAAACCAGTAGGACACAGATAAACGCGGATACACGGACGCGGATAAACACGGATAGGATGCATTAATTATGTTGATGCCGAAGAAAGTTAAGCACCGGAAGCAGATGCGCGGACGCATGACCGGCGTGGCCACGCGTGGCAGCGAGATCAGCTTCGGTGAATACGGGCTCAAGTGTCTGGAGCCTGCATGGATCACCGACCGCCAGATCGAGGCCGCTCGTATCGCGATGACCAGGCACATCAAGCGTGGCGGCAAGATCTGGATCCGGATGTTTCCCGATAAGCCTGTGACCAAGAAGCCCGCTGAAACGCGTATGGGAAAAGGCAAGGGCGCGCCTGAATACTGGGTGGCCGTGGTCAAGCCGGGCAGGATTCTTTACGAGATCGAAGGCGTCGATGAGACGACGGCGCGTGATGCGATGCGTCTCGCGGCACAGAAGCTTCCGATCAAAACCAAGTTTGTGACGCGCGCCGATCAGGAAGGAGGCGCGATCTAGCAATGAAGAGACGAGAAGAGCTCGATAAGTATCGTGAGATGGGCGATGACGAACTGACCGCGGAAGCAGCGCGTCTGCGTGAGTCGCTGTTTCGGTTGAACTTCAAACTGGCGCTGGGCGAGGTTGATGCGGTCAAGCGTATCCGCCAGGAGAAAAAAGCGTTGGCGCGGATCCAGACGCTCGCGAAGCAGCGTGAGACGGAGGCTGCGGCGTAGGACTATTAAGAAAGAAAAAGAATGGCTGAGAATCAAGAAAATCTAACCGCAGAGGCAAACGCCGGAGAGGCAGGCGCCGCAGAAGCAAACGCTGCAGAGACGCCCCGTGCTGCTGAGAGCCGTGCGAACCGCTCGCAGAAAGTCGGAACAGTCGCTTCCGACAAGATGACGAAGACCGTCGTGGTTCGTGTGGACCGTCTGGTCCGTCACCGCAAGTATCGTCGGTACGTGCGCCGGACTTCGAAGTTCATGGCCCACGACGAGCTGGGTGCTACGGTCGGCGATAAAGTTCGCATCGTGGAGACGCGCCCGCTTTCGGCGCGCAAGCGTTGGCGCGTGGTTGAGATAGTTCAAAAAGCGGCGAAGTAGGCTCGCGGTAAAAGTCGGAGGTAACGACAGTGATCCAGATGCAAACCTCTCTGGAGGTTGCTGACAATTCGGGGGCGCGACGTGTGGAGATGATCATGCCGATCGGCGGCTCCACCGGGAAGATCGCCAGCCTGGGAGACCGTATCAAGGTGACGGTCAAAGAGGCATCGCCCGACGGAACAATTAAAAAAGGCACCGTTCAGGACGCAGTGATCGTGCGTACGCGCAAGGAAGTGCGCCGTGCTGATGGAACGTACGTGAGGTTCGATCAAAACGCAGCGGTGCTGATCAAGGAAGATGGAACGCCAATCGGCACACGCGTTTTTGGACCAGTTGCGCGCGAGCTCCGTGACAAGAATTTCATGAAGATCGTTTCGCTCGCGCCGGAGGTGATTTGAGAATGGCAGGAACAAAGCGCTCGAAGATCAAGAAGAACGATCAGGTCGCGATTATTGCCGGGCGCGATAAGGGCAGGCGCGGTCGTGTGATCGAAGTGATACCCGCCAAGGGAAAGGTCAAAGTCGAAGGCGCGGGCATGATTAAGCGCCACCAGAAAGCAAACCCGCAGGCCAATCGCGGCGGCGGCATAGTCGACAAAGAGGCGTTTATCGACATTTCGAACGTGCAGTTGATTGATCCGCAATCAGGCAAGCCCACGCGCGTGAAATATCTGAAAGAGAGTGATGGTTCAAAGACGCGCATTGCGGCCTCCAGCGGTCATTCGCTGGAGAAGTAGAGCGCCACTAATTGAACTCGAGGATCTGAAATGGCTGCAAGGTTAAAAGAACGATACCAGAAAGACGTGGCGCCGCAGATTGCCAAGGAGTTTGGCATCAGCAATCCGATGGCTGTGCCGCGTATCGAGAAAGTCGTGATCAACATGGGAATGGGTGAGGCCATTGCCAACGCGAAGATTCTCGATACGGCTGCCGACGAGTTGCGCGCCATCACCGGACAGAAGCCGGTCATCACCAAGGCAAAGAAATCGATCGCTTCGTTCAAGTTGAGGCAGGGGATGCCGATCGGCGTCGTGGTTACCCTCCGTGGCGATCGCATGTACGAGTTTCTCGATCGATTGGTGTCGGTGGCGTTGCCTCGCGTAAGAGATTTTCGCGGCGTGTCGCCGAAGGCGTTTGACGGTCGTGGGAACTACACGATCGGCATACGCGAGCAACTGATCTTTCCTGAGATCGATTTCAACAAGGTCGATAAGCTGCGTGGGATGAACATCTCGATTGTTACGACGGCGAGGAATGATGAACAAGCCCGAGCTCTTTTGAAGGGCCTGGGGATGCCGTTTAGAACTTAGCCGCGGATTACACGGATAGAAGAACGATTATGGCGAAGAAATCACTGATTGCGAAAGCTGCACGAAAACCCAAGTTCTCGGTGCGTGCCTACACTCGATGCAAGCGTTGCGGGCGGCCGCGGGGTTACCTGAGAAAGTTTAACCTGTGCCGCATCTGTTTCCGTGAGCTGGCGCTGCAGGGGCAGATCCCCGGCGTCGTTAAGTCGAGCTGGTAGTTCAGAGTTCAGCCTTTAGGCTGCGGTCGAACAGACAAGCTAAAGCTTGAACTCTAAACATGGAACTGAATAAACGGAGTTAAGAATGACTGATCCTATTGCCGATATGTTGACGCGAATCCGCAATGCCATTGCGGCGAAACATTCGCGGGTTGATATTCCGGCTTCAAAGCTCAAACTCGAGATTGCCCGCATCCTGAAGGAAGAGGGTTACATCAACAACTTCGTCATCAAGGGCGAGGGGCTGAAGCGCACCGTGCGAATCTTTCTTCGCTACGACGCGCGCGGCACTTCTTCGATTACGCACCTCCAGCGCGTCTCGACTCCCGGACGCCGCGTGTACGTCGGCTCGAGTGATATCCCGAAAGTGCTGGGTGGTTACGGTATCAACATCGTCTCAACCTCGAGAGGGTTGATGAGCGGCAAGGCCGCGCGTCGCGAGAACATCGGCGGCGAGCTGCTGGCCCAGATCTACTAAGGACGAGCGTTATGTCACGAATTGGAAAAAAGTTAATCACGGTGCCGAAGGGCGTGACCGTCACCGTTCACGAGCGCGAGCTCGAAGTGAAAGGCCCAAAGGGCACGTTGAAGACTCCGATTCCAAACGGAATCAACTTCAAAGTCGAAGGCGAAGAGCTGCGCGCCGAGCGTGAGTCTGATGAGCACGCTGCTTTGCACGGACTCGCGCGTGCGCTTGCGAACAACGCCATCGTCGGCGTGACCGAGGGTTTCAGCAAGCAGATGGACGTGGTCGGCGTTGGTTACAAGGCCGACGTGCAGGGCAAGAAGATCGTCTTCTCGCTCGGCTATTCACATCCGATCGAGTTTCCCCTGCCGGCTGAAGTCGA
>DASUPZ010000190.1:0-9880 GCA_036280855.1 Pyrinomonadaceae bacterium
TTCCAGAACGCTTACACCTGGAGCCACTGTATCGACAACTCATCCGGTCTCCGCTCGAACACCAGGTGGGACGATACGCGCGCGGATCGTGGTAACTGTGATCAGGACATTCGCCATCGCAATGTGCTGAGCTACATTTACGAACTGCCGTTCTACAAAGATCAGAGAGGCTTTGCCGGCAAGATCCTTGGTGGCTGGCAAATGTCGGGCGTTACCGTTCTCCAGACCGGTACTCCGTTCAACATCACCGAGCCGACCGACCGTTCACTTTCGGGCGCCGGCGGTGATCGTCCTGACTGGGTAGGCACTGGCGAGTTGGAGTTCTTTGATCCTCGGAATACGGATACCGCGAATGGTGGACCGAATCGCAGCTTCAACGGAACGGGTGGCGGCACGGCAACAGCCGGTACCAACCCGAACTTCCGAAGAGTTGGATCCGGTACTTCTCTCGCCACTGGCGCGGGCCGTTTCGGTAACCTCGGTCGCAACGTGTTCCACGGACCTGGCGACATCATCTTCGACTTCACGATGATGAAGCGTACCAGAATCGGTGAGAACAAGGTCATCGAGTTCCGCTCCGAGTTCTTCAACATCTTCAACCATGCTAACTTTGGTAATCCGAACGGAAACATCGGCAACGTAAACTTCGGACGTATTACCACAACCAGAGACCCAAGGCTGATTCAGTTTGGACTGAAGTTCCACTTCTAAAGGTGGCAGCTAATTAACCTGAAAGGGGCGGCGAGAGTCGCCCCTTTCGGCTTTTGTAGCGGATGTAAATGATAGTCAGAATTAACCTGTAAACCTTGTTTATGGAGCCATCCTGTAATAGACTTCGCTCATTCCCGCGAGAGAGGATTCCTAATCATGAAAACCTGGGTTCGCCTTTTCTGTTCCGCACTGTTCACTCTGTTTCTATCGTTCAATGTGCTGGCCCAGTCGGATGTGCCCGGGGCTCAAACCTCCGCTGGAAATGGCGGGCAGAACAATATCCAGGGAAACATAATGACTCCCGACGGAAAACGGTTGGACCGCCCGGTCAGGGTCCGACTGCAGAGTATGAGGGGTGAAATCTCTACGACTTCAAACGGGAATGGCTCGTTCCAATTTGGCCAGCTTACCGGCGGGCGCTATGTCGTCACGGTTGATGCAGGCGAACCGTATGAAAGTTCAAGCGAGAACGTCGAGATTCCACACTCAGGCGGATCGATGGCCCGGGTGGGTGGGTCCTACAGCGTACAAGTCTTTTTGCGGCCCAAGGGCGGAGCGCCCGTTGCCAAAGGCGTAGTCTCGGCAAATGAGACCCCCAAAGCGGCACTCGATCTCTACAACAAAGCGTTGGAATCAGTTAAAGCAAATCAAAGAGACAAAGCGATCGAGCAGCTCAAAGGCGCTATAGCGATCGATCCGCAATTTGTTGCTGCTCTCAACGGCCTTGGCGTTCAGTACATGAAAGTTGGCAACTACCAGGCGGCTTATGAAGCCTTCAGCAGCGCGCTCAAGATCATGCCCGACAATTTTAACCTTCACCTGAATTGCGGCATCACGCTTTTTCAACTAGGCAGGTTTGCTGAAGCAGAGACGAAGTTTTCCGCGGCCCTACTCAAGACCGAAACGTCAGGGACAGCCCACATTTACAGGGCACGTGCGCTGATCGCTCTGAATCGTCTCGACGATGCAGTGAAGAATCTTCGACGAGCAGTCGAGATTGGCGGCGAAGAGGTGAAGATTGCCCATCGCTATCTCGCGGGCATTCACATGGAGAAAGGTGAAACGGCAGAAGCGGTAAAAGAGCTCGAACTGTATCTCAAGACAGGCTCGGCCGGAAAAGAGTCAGACCAGATTAAGAACCTCATCAAAGATTTGAACAAAAAGTTGGGAAGTTAGGCCACGAAATCTCAATGAGATCGTGTGATTTTGTAAGGGGGGTGGCACTACGTGGCCACCCTTTTTCTTTTGTAAACTGTCATTCGTTATGAAGACCAACTCTATTCGAAGTGCCGGACTACTGGCGCACGAACAAACCATCCAGAAGGAAACTGAAATCCTGCGCGATGCGAATATCGCGCTCACTGAAAATCTCAGCCTGCAGAGAGTGCTCGAAACACTACTCGAGTTTTTGACTAAGCTCGTTCCCTGCGATACGGCAAACGTGATGTTGCGCAACGGCGATTCGAAGTTTGTGGTGAGTGCGCTGAGGAGTTATGAAGGCTTTCAGGACGTGGAGGTCACGCGAGCCATTTCATTCGATTTAAATACTAATGGAATCCTGCAGCGCATCTGTGACACCAAACAGACGGTTGTGGTCCCCGACACACACAAGGATCCCGGTTGGGAATTCGTTAAAGGCGCCGATCACGTTCGCAACTGGATGGGGGTGCCGCTTGTTTCTTCAGAGAGGGTCATCGGCTTGTACTCTGTCGACAAAGTCGTCCCTGATTTTTTCAGACCTGAGCACATCCGTCTTGCCGAAGCGCTGGCCGCACGGGCGGTGAGTGCGATTCGAAATGCACAGTTGTTCGAACAAACCCAGCGTTACGTCGTCGAACTCGAGGAAGGAATTGCAGAACGCAGGCAGGCGGAAATGGCGCTGCGAGGGAGCGAAGAGCGTTACCGGGAGTTGTTTGAGAACGCGAGAGACGCGATCTATGTCCACGATCTCGAGGGAAACTACACGAGTGTAAATCGTGCCGCCGAACAACTCTCCGGATACACGCGTGAGGAGATCATCGGGCACAAGTTCACCGAGTTCATTGCGGCGGACCACATCCGTGATGCAGCGAACCGGTTCTGCACGCAGATCGCGCGGAAGGGTGAGACGACGTACGAAGTCGAGTTGTTGGCAAAAGACGGGCGGCGCATACCGGTCGAAGTCAGCAGCCGTGCGATCTATGAGAACGGGGTGCTCGTGGGTGTTCAGGGAATGGCGCGCGACATCACGGAGCGCAAGCTGGCCCAGGATGCGTTGCAAATGTTTTCGCGCAAGCTGATCGAAGCCCAGGAAGACGAGCGACGCCGCATAGCACGTGAACTGCACGACCAGATCGGACAGATCCTGACCGCCGTTAACATGAACCTCCACACTGTTCAGAAGGTTTGCACGTCGCCCGAAGCCTGCTCTTACGTCAAAGACAATATTGAAGCAGTTGATGAAGCCCTGCGAATCGTGCGCGATCTGTCGGTCGATCTGCGCCCGCCGGTGCTGGACGATCTGGGACTGGTGACTGCTCTTCGCTGGTACGTCAATCGTTACACCGCTCGCACCGGACTCGACGTTGAAGTAGTGATCGAGAACCTCGACGACAATGAGCGGTTCTCACGCGATATCGAAACCGCATGTTTTCGCATCGCGCAGGAAGCGTTGACTAACATCATTCGACACGCGAACGCGAGTCAGGTCGTAGTGCAACTTGCGAAAGACGAAGACAATTTAGTTCTCTCGGTAAAGGACGACGGCGCCGGCTTTGATCCCGAGCAACTAAGAAAACAATCCTCCCGCACGGCCACTCTCGGTCTTGTAGGCATGCAGGAGCGAGCACATGCAGCAGGTGGAACACTCGAAATACATTCGGAAATCTCAAAAGGCACCGTGGTCCGTCTGACTCTCCCGCTGCACCTCGAGTAAGTCATCTTTTACTGATCCACGTGAAGTCAGCAATCGCCGCATCATCGCTTCCAGTTCCGTTATTGGCTCATATAGCCCATTGGGGTGCGGCTGAGTGTTTTTTGTGAACCACGATTCATGCTGAGCAGCGCGAAGCACAGCCGGATCGTAGCCAAAGACCCGGCAGACGTCGATGCCTTCATGCTTCATTACCAGGCACCACTTCTTAAAAAGAAATCGCTGCGCATCGATCGAGAGCCGGTGAATTCCTTTCGTTGCCGTTTCACTCAACTCCAGGCAAAGACGCGCCTGGATGAGTCCTGCGAGTAAGCCACCTGTTTCAAGTTGCACGATCGGTGTTTCAACTGCCTCGATGCCGCGTGATACGAAGGTGTAAGGAAAGCCCCTGTATGCGATGTGTATAGGACCGGCTGGTCCATATTCCGAATAGATGTCCCAGCTGTGACAGTCGATCTTGAAGCCGAGGAGCGTTTTGAGATCGCGGATGATTGGCGCAAACTCCTGATCGCCGCCCGAACAGCTGAGCAGCTTCAATCCCGGCTTGTAATTCAACGGCCATCGCTCCTCGAAAGGATTGCTTCCGGAACAGCCCACGACGTAGTCACAACGCATCATCAGCTCCTCGAGAGAATCAAGAGGATCGATGTGATGATACAGGGCTCGTGGCAGGTGTAGATCGGGATTCGTATCGTAGAAGAGCACGCAGGCGTTCTGCCGGAGAGCAAGGTTTGCGATGGCCTTGCCCATGCTACCGAGCCCGATGATTCCCACTTGCGCTCCTTGCAGGCTTTGGCCGTGAAGAAACTCCGTGTTCAATTTGTCGCTAAAACATCGAGAGAAGATGCCGCTGCCAATCTCTAACTTAACCGCACTCCTGGCCCATGAGAACACTGGGAACGGCGGCGGCCTTTCTTCAAGGAGAAAAATACCCTGCGACGTTTGTTCGACCCCGCACACTGCGTATTTTCGCAGCACTTCAGGAGGCACACTCGTGAGGCACGTTCCACCGTCGTCCAGCACGAGCACCCGTTTGATGCGGCGCTCCTCGAACTTCTGAATCGCGAGCTGCCAGAGCCGGTTGACGTCACGTTTGAAGTAGCAGTCAAATTCGCCCGGTTCAGGCATGGTGCTGTCGATGACAGTCACACCCATTTCGCGCAGCTTCAGGATTGCGAGATCGTGATTTGAATAAACTTTGCCGGCAGCGAAAATGTTTTCCGGCGGAAGTCCCAGGTCGCAAACGGTTTCCATGAGGTCGACCGTTTGGGCGAGCATATGTTGCACAGTCACCAGGGACGTGTCCTCACCAAAGTCGAAGCGAGCGGCTTTGGCGCATTCTGAGAGTGCGCGAGTCAGTGCTGGAGTTGGAGGTCGACGAGAAGCCATAAACACCGGCGAGAGACGGCGATTTATCCGTTCTAATACTTATGTAGTTTGTCAGCCACACATTTCCTATGTCTGTCTTCGCCTTGACACCCATTTAACCTGACTGTTAAAGTACGCGGTCTTTTTCTGCCCGAAATTCAGGCCTGTATGCACATAAAGGAGCTGTTTTGACTAGCGAATCCGGTTACCTCTTTACCTCTGAGTCTGTTACTGAAGGACATCCAGATAAAATCTCCGATCAAATCTCAGATGCCGTGCTTGACGCGGCATTGAGTGCCGACCCAACAGCGCGCGTCGCCTGTGAAACGCTCGTCACCACCGGTCTCGTGGTGGTCGCAGGCGAGATCACTACAGATGCCGTGATCGATTACTCGAGGGTCGCTCGCGAGGCTATCCGCGAGATCGGTTACACGAGGGCGAAGTATGGCTTCGATGCTGACACCTGTGCGGTGTTGTCGGCGCTCGACAGGCAATCGCCCGATATAGCCATGGGTGTTGACACGGGCGGCGCGGGCGACCAGGGATTGATGTTTGGCTTTGCGTGTAATGAAACACCGGAGCTGATGCCGCTGCCGATCCAGTTGGCCCACATGCTTTCGCGACGTCTTGCGGAAGTGCGCAAGTCAGGCGAGCTTCCCTATCTTCGTCCGGACGGCAAATCGCAGGTGACGATTGAGTATCGCGACGGCCGGCCATTCCGGGTCGAAGCGGTAGTGATCTCTTCGCAGCACGATTCCAAAGTGGAGAACGAACAACTCCGGTCCGAGATCGAAGAGAAAGTTATCAAGCACACCGTCTCATCTGAGCTGCTCGACAAAGACACCAAGTATCACATCAATCCAACAGGACGTTTCGTCACCGGTGGTCCACAAGGCGATGCTGGTCTAACCGGCAGGAAGATCATCGTCGACACTTACGGAGGTTACGCACCTCATGGCGGCGGCGCTTTCTCCGGTAAAGACCCGACGAAGGTCGATCGCTCTGCTGCTTACATGGCGCGTTACGTTGCGAAGAACATCGTGGCCGCAGGACTTGCGGATCGTTGCCTGGTCCAACTCGCTTATGCGATCGGAGTGGCGCAACCTGTTTCGGTGTTGGTTGACACTGCCGGCACCGGACGTATCAGCGAAGCGGCGCTGGCGAAGCTGGTGCGCGATAATTTTGAGCTGACGCCGGGCGGGATCATCGAATCACTGAACCTGCGCAGGCCCATTTACAAGGCGACTGCCGCATACGGCCACTTCGGTCGTGATGGAGATGGCTTTAGCTGGGAGAAAACCGACAAGGCCGAAACTCTGCGCGCGTCGGCGGGTATCTAAGCCGTCGCGCCTGTTACGAGATTTCATAAAACAAACTAGAGGAATACTAAAGATGAGTTCTGCACCGTCCGTCGAATACGACGTGAAAGATATTGGATTGGCCGCCAATGGCAAACAGCGCATCGAATGGGCCGAACGTGAAATGCCTGTACTGCGCTTGATTCGGGAAAGATTTGCAGAAGAAAAACCGCTGAGCGGGGTCAAGCTGGTCGCCTGTGCGCACATCACCACTGAAACAGCGAATCTGGCCCGCGCACTGCAAGCCGGTGGGGCCGAAGCAGTGCTGATCGCTTCCAATCCCCTTTCCACTCAGGACGACGTCGCCGCCGCCCTGGTGGCCGATTGGGGCATTCCGGTTTACGCAATCAAGGGTGAGTCTACTGACACTTACAACCGTCACGTGCGGACCGCCCTCGATTCACATCCCGACATTGTCATCGACGACGGATCGGACGTGATTGCGACTCTTCTGAAAGAGCGCGCTAACCAGGTCAAGGAACTTATCGGTTCGACTGAAGAAACGACGACAGGCATCCAGCGTCTGAAAGCAATGGAAACCGCGGGCGTGTTGTCGTTCCCTTCCATCGCTGTAAACAACGCGCAGACCAAGCACTTCTTTGACAATCGATATGGCACGGGACAGTCCACGCTTGACGGTATCATTCGTGCGACGAATATCCTGCTTGCCGGTCGCACGCTCGTCGTGGTCGGTTATGGATGGTGCGGCAAAGGCGTCGCACTGCGCGCGCGCGGCATGGGCTCGAATGTGGTTGTGACTGAAATCGATCCGATCAAAGCGGTCGAAGCCGTGATGGATGGTTTCCGTGTGATGCCGATCAGCGAAGCGTCTGCCGTCGGCGATATCTTCGTAACCGTCACCGGTAATCGACACGTCATCGACGGCGAACATTTCGCGAAGATGAAAGACGGCGCGATCGTTTGCAACAGCGGTCACTTCGATCTCGAACTCAATCTCGTGGCACTGCGCGAGATGTCAGCGGATCCGGTCACGATGCGTCCGTTTGTCGAGGAGTACAGGGTCCGTTCAAATAACCACCGCGTCATCGTGCTCGGCGAAGGACGTTTAATTAATCTCGCTGCCGCCGAGGGACATCCGGCCAGCGTGATGGATATGAGTTTTGCGAACCAGGCGCTGTCGGTTGAGTATCTGGTGAAGAACAAGGGCAAGCTGGCGCCGGGCGTTCACCTGTTGCCGGCTGAAGTAGATACTGAGATCGCGAGTCTCAAGCTGCGCGCGCTTGGTATTTCGATCGATACGCTGACTGCGGAACAGCTTGAATACATCTCGAGCTGGGAAACCGGAACTTAGCAAACATTAGCCGCGGATGACACGGATTTTAAAATCCGGATTTAAGATCTGTGTCATCCGTGGTTAGGATTTATCCCTACGTTCGGACGCGTGAGAGAAAATAGGTCCCTGCTGCGGCGAAGATCAGCAGTGGGGACCAACCGGCTACCGTAGGCCGCAGCAACCCGTGATTCCCGAGTTGCTGAAATCCACCACCAACCGCCCAGTAAGCAATACCCACCACCACCGCGGCACACAGCGCAATCACAGTTCCCTTCCTTCCAAACGACACCGCGAGGGGCATTCCGATCAACGCCATGATCACGATCCCAAACGGGCCTGCGTATTTTCTTTGCAGCGCAACGGCCAACCCTGACACATCCATTCCGCGCTTCCGTGCGGCGTTCAAGTAGCTCTTTAAATCTTTCGCGCTAAGCTGCGAAGGTTTATCGATGGTCGGCCTGAAAACTGCCGGCGATTCGACTCCCGCAAACGTCACATCAGGCTCCGATCGCCGCTCGACTTCCATGTCTTTGAGCGCCAGCGTTTCAGCGTCATTGATTTTCAGGTGCGTCGCATCCATCCACGTCCCGGTTTTCCCGCTGACCACTTGCGCGAGGTGAACTGCGTCCGCGTCCAGCTCATAAACTGTCGGTTCCATGAGCCGGCCATCAACACCAAATTCGTACGAGTAGAACCGTCGCGTTTCGGTTGAGGCAAGCCACTGGCGCCCCGTGCGCGTCATTGCGCGTGCTTCGCCGCCGCGAATGCGCGCGCGCAGTTCGTCCTGCTTTAGATTACTTCCGGGCATCACGTGCTCCTGCACCAGCCACGTCCCAAACGCAATTGCAAGTGCAAACAGGAAGCCCGGCAGCATTAAACGGTAAACACTCTGCCCCGACGCCCACCACGCGATCGCCTCATGTCGTCTCGCGAGCAATGCGTAGGTAACCAGCACTGAGATCAGCATCGTCGCGGGAAACATCTCTACCGTGACGAGTGGAAGCAGGAACAACAGGTAACGCGCAACCAGACCGGCGCTGGCCTGAGTTACGGCGATGAAGCGCCAGAGTTCAAACAGGGTGAAGATGTTGAAAATCGCTGCGAGTGCGAAGAAGCATACGAAGAAGCTGATTGCGAGTGAACGAAACAGAGTTGCGTCCATCAAATTTGGAAAGCCAAGCGTCGAGAAACCGCGATGAGAACTTTGACGGGCGGCTTTTGCTGCGGGTTCAGCGGTTTTGGATCCACGTGGCAGGATCGCGCCGGAAGAAATGAAGGGAATTCGAGTCATCAGCAGGACCAGTAAGCTCAACGCGAAGATGAACACGGTCGCGATCCATGGTCCAACGTACGGCGATACAGTGCCGACGCGCGCCAGCGACTCCCCGAGGAGCGAGACCAGGTAGTAGACGATCACAACGATCAGGCTGAGGATGACGCCTACACTTTTCCCTCCTCGCCTGATTCGTAAACCGAGCGCGGCGGCCAGGAACGAAAAAAACAATGGCGCTACTGAAAGTGCTCCCCTGCGGTTGAGAACTCGAATCGCTTCGCTCTGCTGTTGTGGCGTTCCCGTCGCGGCACGTTCGGTGAGATCCGACCAGTCCATCGAATCTGCATTCGTATCGCCCTCGTTCAATCTTTGCACAATGTCAGCGCGACCAGTGTTGATGGAAAACCTCAACTGATCTGAACGCTCGACGACGTAGGACTTCGGATCGTTTCCGGGAGTGGCACTAGCTTTATGCTGAGCCTCAGCACTCGCAGTGGGAAACCTGGTAGACAGTACGTCAGTTAGAACCAGTTCCGACTTGTCTCCTGAAGAGTCGATTCGTCCTGAGCGCGCGGTGAAGACTTCGGTCGTCTCATCATTTCGTTGCGCAAAGATGAAGACGCGTCCCCAGGTGCCTAATTCTTTATTCCCGTCGCGCACGTAGATGACGTATTTCGGCAACGTGCTGAAGGTTCGTGGCTCGACGGGCGAATCGAGTTTGGCAAGTGCGCCCTGAAGTGCGATGCGTTCGAGATCTCTGGCAGCTTCGGGAGCTTCCTTCAAGTGCAGGTACGTTGTAGCCCCGGTCAAGAGCAGGCCAACAAGCAGAGCCGGCCAGATCATGCTCCATGAGCCGACACCCGCCGAGCGCATCGCAACGATTTCACTGTCGCTTCCCATGCGGGAGAAGCCGATGATGATTCCGGCAAGCGTTGCGAGTGGGATTGAGAACGTCAGCACTCCGG
>DASUPZ010000191.1:0-4372 GCA_036280855.1 Pyrinomonadaceae bacterium
GGTGGGAGTTGAATATCGACGAGCAGTTCGTCAGGACGTTTGTGGAGGTAATCGATGCCGTCGTCGTTGTATAGACCGGCCGCATCGACGATGCGCTCGCCGAGGGTCGAGACGAAACGCAGCTTGGCTCCAATCGCGACCATCACGGGCACGAGATCGGAAGACTGTACGGCCCAGCACTTGGAGCTGCCCGGCGCCACCCAGCAAACGTCGCCGTCTTTCTTCAGGCAGAAATTGATTCCTTTCCGCCACTCGTAATTCTGGTCGTAATAGTTGCAGCGTGTGTCGAGCAGCAGGTTACCGCCGATCGTGCCCATGTTTCTGAGGAGGGGCGTGGAAATAGTGCGAGCCGCTTTAGCTATGACGGGGTAGTCGCGATTGATGAGCGGGTCTTCGCAAATATCGGTCAGTGTAACTGACGCGCCGATCCGCAGACCGGTGCCGCGCTCGCCGGTGATTTGATTCAACTCCGCGAGACGCATCACTGAGATGACGGTCTTCGGCGTCTGCTGGCGACGCTTCATATTCGGGTAGAGGTCGGTGCCACCGGCGACAAACTGCCCCTCCGGCCCCACAGTGCCCATAATCTTCACCGCCTCCGCGATCGTCTGCGGAGTGTGATATTCAAATTTGGGCAGTCGCATCATTTCTGTAAATCCTGAAATCCTGTCTAAGAGTGCACCGCTACATGCGGCATTTCGGTGCCGTCGCCGCCTTCGGAGGGGGTTAGGACGCGGAGGGGCTCGGGCCAGTCGACGGGTGGGACGGAGTCGGGGCCGAATCGACCGTCACGGCCACGTGCTTTGTCTTTTAAGGCGCGCAGAACTTTTTCGGGGGTGATCGGCACTTCATCGATCCTCACGCCCACGGCGTTGTAGACTGCGTTCGCCACCGCCGGTGGAACCGGCAACAAAGGTCCCTGACCGACTTCCTTCGCGCCATACGGCCCATTCGGATCCGGATCTTCGATCAGGTAGGTCTTGACCTCACACATTTCCATCGTCGTTGGACTCTTGTACTCCAGCATCGATGGAAACTTGTGAACGACGTTCCGGTTCTCGCGATAGACCATCTCCTCCATCAGGATCTCGCCCAGCCCCATGTAAACGCTGCCTTCAACCTGTCCGATCACAAGCATCGGATTGATCGAGCGCCCGATGTCGTGCGCAATCCATACGCGCTCGACAACAACGATGCCCGTGTCGGGATTTACATCAACCTCGGCAACGGCAGCCGAATAGCTATACGCAGGTGATGGTCCAACTCCCGACCCCTTGAACTTACCCGGCGAGCGCGGCGGTGAATAAGATCCGACCGTCCCGATCGTTCCAAACTTCGACTCCGCTAACACCACCGCTTCTGCAAAGGAAACACCAACCTCCGGGTTCTCGACGTCAAACACGCGACGTTCGGCAAGCGCAAGGTTTTCAATCGGCACTCCAAGCTTTTCGGCAACGGCCATCACCAGCAGCTCACGCGCTCGCTCAGCAGCTTGTATCGCTGCATTGCCCGTCATCAGCGTCACTCGACTCGAGTAACTTCCGAGATCGACCGGCGTCAAATCCGTGTCTGCTGTGACAACGCGAATATCAAACGGATCGATTCCCAGGACCTCGGCAACAATGTACGCGAGTATCGAATCCGATCCCTGGCCGATGTCGGTCGAGCCACACATCACGCACACGCCGCCCTGCCGATCGAGCCGGAGCTGCACACCTGACTGCGGCATGTTGTTCCAGTAAATCGGCAAACCGGCGCCGCAGATGTACGAGCTACACGCGATGCCGATACCTTTGCCAAACGGAAGCTTGCGATTGCGCGGATCCCAACCGGAGAATCGCTCCTTCCAGCGCGAGCCTTCGACGACTTTGTCGATGCACTGGCCCAAACCCATGCTGCCGATGCGCAGGTAATTTGCCGTCACTGAATTCGGGGGCACGAGGTGCCGGCGACGAATATCAACCGGATCGAGCCCGAGTTGTTCGGCGATCTTGTCGAGGTGGACTTCCAACGCGTAGCGTGGTTGCGGCGTGCCGTGCCCGCGTTTTGGACCACATGGCGGCTTGTTGGTAAACGTGCGAACACCCTGGAATTTGTAGCGCGGCACGTCGTACGTCACCGTTTGCAGCGCACCGCTGTAGAACGTGCTCGCAACGCCGTAACTCCCGTACGCCCCTCCATCCAGATACGATTGGAAGTGCATACCGGTAATCGCGCCGTCTTTTTTTACTCCAGTCTTGACCTTCATCAAGATGGGATGCCGGCCGCGGTGACAGTAAAAAACTTCCTCGCGCGTCAACGTCACTTTCACCGGACGTCCGGTGATCATCGACAGCTTGCAAACTACGACCTCGTGATTGAACGGATCACTCTTGCCGCCAAAACCACCGCCGTTCGGCGTTGCAATCACACGAATATGACTGGCGGGCAGTCCAAGCACTTTCGCGAGCGCGCGATGAACGTAATGCGGCGTTTGCGTCGAGCTCCAGAGCGTGATCTTTCTGTCGGTATCGTAATGCGCGACGGCTGCGTGCTGCTCGAGCGGCAAGTGCGTGTTGCCTTCATAGAAGAACGTGTCTTCCCGCACGAGATCGGCTTCGGCAAATCCTTCTTCGACACTGCCGAACTCGAGGGAGACTTTTTTATGAATGTTGCCCCCCTCGCCGTAATCGTGAATGCGTGGCTCGTCGATCAGCACCGCTTCTTCGATCGTTGAGATCGTGTTGAGCGGTTCATACGCGACTTCGATCAGGTTCATCGCATCGAAAGCGACGTCTTCGTCGATTGCTGCGACCGCCGCGACGGGATCGCCGATGAAACGCACCTTGTCGACGCACAGCGCATGCTCATCCTGGCTGACAGGCAGGATGCCGTACGGAACGGGGAAGTCTTTTCCTGTAACAACAGCAAAAACGCCGGGCAGCGCGAGGGCTTTCGAAGCGTCAATGCTTTTAATCAGCGCGTGAGGCTGATGCGAGCGCAGGATCTTGCAGATCAACATGCGCGGCAAAACAATGTCGTCTGCAAACTTCGTCTGGCCCACACACTTCGCGCGTGCATCGACCTTGCGAAACGGCTTACCGATGATGTTTAGATCTTTAGCCACAGATAACAACGGATTTATTCCAGTCCGTAGACGCTCTCTTTCGGCAGTTCAAATTCTTCACCGCGCATGCGGGCCGCTGCCAGTTCGACCGCCTCGTAGATCTTAATATAACCCGTACAGCGACAAAGATTGCCCGACAATGCTTCCTGAATCTCAGCGCGCGACGGATTCGGCGACTTCTTCAACAACTCCTCCGCAACCAGTAAAAACCCGGGCGAGCAGTAACCACACTGCGCAGCGCCCAGATCCGCAAACGTCTGCTGCAACGGATGAAGCTCCGCACCGTCAGCCATTCCTTCGATTGTTTTGACGTCTCGATCTTCGGCATCGAGGCCGAGCATCAGGCAGGAGAGAATTGAACGCCCGTCGACGAGCACCGCACACGTGCCGCACTCGCCAAGTTCACAGCCGTGCTTTGTACCGGTGAGATTAAGATCCTCCCGCAAAACTTCCAGCAGCGTTTTGTGCGGCGCGAAGGCAACCTCTGTCGGTTCGCCGTTTAGCGTGAAACGGATATGTTTCTTACTGTGGCGCTGCACCGTCTTTCTTCTTCACCTTGTTCAAGATCGTGTTATCAATCAGTCGTGTTTTGCCGACGTAGGCCGCGACGGCGATCAGCGTCGGGCGTTCGTCGACTCGATCAACTTTTTCAAGCGTCTCTGCATCGGCGACAGTTACGTAGTCGAGGCGTGCACGCGGTTCAGCTTCGATCGTCTGGCGGACGATTTCCGAGATGCGATGCGCGTTTCGCTCGCCCTCTTTGAAGGCGGCCTTCGCCTGGACGAGTGCTTTGTGAATGACCGTGGCGGAGTTTTGTTCGTCAGCCGTAAGGTAAAGATTGCGCGACGAGATCGCCAGGCCTGAATCCTCTCGCACGATCGGCAGCACCACGATCTCAGTGTCAAAAGCAAGATCCTTAACGAGACGTTTGATGACAAGTGCTTGTTGTGCGTCCTTCTGACCAAAGAAGGCAAAGTCGGGCCTGACTGTATTCAGCAGGATCGTCACCACGGTCGCCACACCACGAAAATGACCGGGACGCGAAGCGCCTTCGAGCTGTTCTGAAAGACCTTCGACATTCACGTAAGTTGAAAAACCCTTCGGATAGATCTCTTCGACTGTCGGCGCAAAGATGTAGTCGACGTTGTAATCCGTCAACAACGCCGTGTCTTTCGTCAGGTCGCGCGGATAATGCTCGAAGTCTTCACCTGGTCCAAACTGCGTTGGATTCACGAAGACCGACACGACAATCACGTCGCACATTCT
>DASUPZ010000192.1:0-7272 GCA_036280855.1 Pyrinomonadaceae bacterium
CAATTCAGAATGCCGACGTTCAACTTTTCGCCCAACGAGTTGCAGGCCCTCGTGCGTTTCTTTATGGCCATGTCAGGCCAGCAGGAGCCGTATATCAAGGAGCCTCTGCCACCGCTGACGGCGCAGGAGAGAACGCTTGCGCGGCAGTTGTTTACGTCCGGAACGCCGTGTTTGAAGTGTCACATCACCGGGGATCCTGCGCGCGATGCCAAAGCGATTGCGCCGAATTTCCTGGTGGCGGGCGAGCGTTTGAAGCCTGATTGGACGTTCCGCTGGCTTCTTGATCCGGCGCAGATCAGTCCGGGGACTGCGATGCCGACCGGCCTTTTTGTAAAGGATGGTGAGCGGTGGGTGGCGTCGGGAACGCTGCCACCCGCTGCAGAGGGTTATCACGACGATCACGCGCGCCTGCTCGTGCGATACATGTTTCTGTTGACTGCGGACGAGCAGAGAGCGCTCTTGGCCAGCGGCGGACCGCCGACGACAGCGTTGCCCACGGCTTCCACAACGCAGCATCACGCGCGTGCGAAGAAACGGAAGCGCGCGAATCTGCACCACCGGCGCAATCGTGCGAAGGCGGCACTGGGTCGACGAGCGGCGGAGATGTTGAGGCTTCTAAATTGAGAGCGGTTCCGTTCAGAGTTCAAGCTTTAGCTTGTGTGCTTTGAGTAGCAACCTGAAGGTTGAACTCTGAACGGCTCGCGCGTCTGCTTTTTGTGGCTTCTGTGCGTCGTGCTACATTTAATGCGCAAGTATCTTAGTTTGGAGGAGTTGATCATGAATAAGCAGACAAAAGTCTGGCTTGTGTTATCGATTTTACTGTCTCTCTTAGCCATCGGGTCTTCGTGTGGCGGGGGAACTACCACTACGAATCAAAATGCGAACGCGGGCGGCGCCGGTGCAGGCAGTGCGACAACCAAATACGACGGAGCCACCGGTACTATCAGCGGCGTCATCAGTTACAACGGCGCAGCCGTAACGCCCAGGAAAATCGACACGTCGGCTGATCCCGTCTGCGGTCAGGCGAATCCGAACCTGACAACCGAAGAAACGGTGGTGACCGATGGGAAACTCGCCAACGTTTTCGTTTACGTCAAGGAAGGCTCCGTCGAGGGTGGGAAGAAAATTGCCGACTATGCCTGGGACACACCGGCCACGGCGGTTAATCTCGATCAGAAAGGCTGCCAGTACAGCCCGCACGTCATGGGCGTGATGGTCAATCAGAAGATCAGCATCACTAACAGCGACAAGACACAGCACAACATTCACCCGACTCCGAAGCGGAATCCGGAGTGGAACAAGACGCAGGGCATTGGTCAGGCGCCAATCGAAGAGACCTTCCGCCAGGCGGAAGTGCTCGTTCCGGTCAAGTGCAATCAGCACCCGTGGATGAAGGCCTACATCGGCGTGCTCCGGCACCCGCTCTTCGCCGTGAGTGGCGCCAATGGAACGTACGAGATCAAGGGCGTTCCGCCGGGCACTTACACAGTGGCTGCGTGGAAAGAAGGCGGCGCAGCGGGACAAGAGACGCCGATGCAGGTGACTGTCACCGCGAATGGAACGGCCAAGGCCGACTTCACATTCGGTGCTGCGACTACTTCGGGTAAACCTTCACTACAGATGATGCCGGCCATCGAATTTCCGATGTTGAGCCGGAAGTAAATGACGTTAATTGCCAGTTGCCGATTTCCGAGTGTCGATTTGAAAAACAGGCAAACGCGAAATTGGCAATTGGCAATCGACAATTGCAATGAACAAGGGTCTTAATCGCTTCGCTATTTTCGTCGCTTGCGCGACGTTTTTCTTGATTATTGCCGGCGCCCTCGTTACCAGTAACGACGCCGGACTGGCCACGCCCGACTGGCCGCTTTCAAACGGACAGTTTTTTCCGGAGATGGTCGGAAACCTGTTCTATGAACATGGTCACCGGATGGTCGCAACCACGGTCGGACTGTTGACCATCGCGCTCGCTATTTACATTCGTTTGAAAGAGAAACGCGAGTGGATCTGGAAGCTCGCACTGTTCGCATTGATCGGTGTGTGCGCGCAGGGACTGCTGGGCGCGCTGACTGTGAAGTTTCTTTTGCCGGCTGGCGTTTCGACGGCGCACGCCACACTTGCGCAGCTCTTCTTCTGCACGACCGTCAGTCTCGCCGTGTTTACGTCGCGGAGCTGGATGGAAGCGCAGCCTATCGAAGAAGAGAAGGGAACGCTGCCGCTTCGTTATCTCTGTGCCGCGGCACTCGTGACGATCTTTTTACAGTTGATTCTTGGCGCAACATTGCGACACTCAGCCGAGTGGAACGAGCATCTGCCGGTGCACCTGGTGCTGACACATATCGGCGGCGCGGTGGCAGTGACACTCGCCCTGGGAGCCGCGGCGATTACTACTTTGCGGCGTCATCGAGATGTGAGTTTCCTGACGCGGCCTGCGATGCTGGCGCTCGGGTTGCTGGCGTTGCAGTTGTTTCTGGGAGTCGCGGCTTACCTGGCGCGACTGAGTTCGCCAAACGATCCGCAACCGTTGAATCCGATGATCTCTACGACGGTTGCACACGTCGCCTGTGGCGCGCTCGTGTTTGTCACGACCATTGTTCTGACGTTGCGTGCATATCGCGTATTACCGGGTACCGCGGATAACCGCGGATGGGATGCGCGTCCTCAGGAGTCGTAGTTCAGAGTTAGAGTTCAGAGTTAGAGTTCAGAGTTCAGCCTTTAGGCTGCTCTTCTACGGACAAGCTAAAGCTTGAACTCTGAACGTGAATTCGGAACGGGAATTTTAGGTTAACTGAATGGAAGAGTTTGCAATTGATTTGCGGAGTCCGGCGGTCGCCGTTATCGAACGATCTCGTCTATCGTTTCGAGAACGCCTGGCGGCGTACGCTGAACTAACCAAGCCTCGTATCACGTTCCTGATCGTGCTGACATCCGCGGCAGGTTTTGCACTCGCGTCACGAGGATCGATCGACTATCTCGCGATGCTGAGCGCGCTTGCCGGTATCGCCCTCCTGTCGTCAGGCATCGCAACTCTGAACCAGTACGCGGAACGCGATCTCGACGGCCTGATGCGTCGCACTGCAACGCGACCATTACCCTCAGGCAAACTCGCACCGTGGGAAGCGCTCGCATTCGGCGCTGGCATCACAATCCTTGCCGAAATTTACTTGCTCGTGCTCGTCAATCCGTTGAGCGCGTTACTTGGATTGACGGTCATCGCCGGTTACGTGTTTGCTTACACACCGCTCAAAACACGAACCACGTTGTCCACCTTCGTCGGTGCTTTTCCCGGCGCGGTGCCGCCGCTGATCGGCTGGACCGCGGCGCGCGGCACGCTCAGTCTCGAAGGCTGGATACTATTTGCGATCTTGTTTCTCTGGCAGTTCCCACACTTTCTCGCCATCGCCTGGATGTATCGCGAAGACTACAGTCGCGCGGGCATCCTGATGCTTCCGGTGGTCGAGCCCAACGGCCGCGTAACCGCGCAACAGATCGTCGTCTACACGGTGATGTTGCTGCCCGTGAGCTTGCTGCCGTGGGTCATGGGAATGTCAGGCAAAGTTTACTTCGTTGGAGCGATAGTTCTCGGATTGTTGTTTCTCTACAGTAGTCTCCGTGCGGCATTTTCGATGTCACGGCAGGAAGCGCGACGCTTGTTGCTGGCATCGGTACTCTACCTGCCGCTGCTTTTTATCTTGATGGTTTTAAATAAGTAAGCCATTTACACAGATCAGACCAACCAAAAGGAGATGTAACCGATGGGACGAGTTCTTGCGGTTATTATCTGGATTCTGACGCTGCTGTCAGTGCTCCTGTTTTTCAGTGGGTGGTGGTTTCCCGCGGCCATCTCCGAGCATGCGCCGGCACTCGATCGCCAGTTTCTGATTACCATAATCGTTGTCGGACTTTCCTTCGCAGCCGCCCAGATCGGGTTGGGCTGGATGGTCTGGAAGTATCGCGACACCGGTCAGGCGGGCGATCGCGCGCTCTATTCGCACGGTAGTAATCGTCTCGAAGTGCTCTGGACCGTCATTACCGCGATCGTGTTCATCACGCTCGGCGTGATGGGGCAGAGCGTTTGGGCTTCGTTGCGCCTCTACGATGCGCCTGCGGGTTCCTACCAGGTTTCAGTTGTCGCGCAACAGTTCCAGTGGAACTTCCATTATCCCGGCAAGGACGGAAAGTTTGGGCGCACCGAGCCGACGCTGATCGACGACAGTGCGTTGAACTTCGTCGGTCTGGATGCTGCGGATGCAGCGTCGGCGGATGATTCTGTAACTGCGGCCCTCGCGATTCCAGTCAACCGTCCGGTCGAGTTGCGTTTGCGATCGAAGGACGTGATTCACAACTTCTGGGTGCCGCAACTGCGCTTCAAGCAGGACCTCGTTCCGGGCATGGAGATCAAGGTCCACTTCACCGCAAACAGGGTCGGCAAATATGAACTGGCGTGCGCGGAGTTGTGCGGGCAGCTTCACTTCAAGATGAAGAGCTACATGCTCGTGCTTCCTGAAGATGAGCTGCAGCAACTTCAGGCGCTGCCCCAGGCGGATTTTCAGAACAAGATGACTGAGCTGCTGGCGAAATATCCGCTGCCAACGAACTGATAATAGGTCCTATATGTCCTATAGGTCTTATATGACCTGTAAACGTAAACGAGGAGACGACAGATGTCAGAAACTCACGAAGGCGTACACCGGCACCCGGCACCGACGGGCTTCATACGCAAGTACATCTTCAGCATTGACCATAAGGTCATAGGTATCCAGTACATCATCCTGGCGCTCGTCGCGGTGCTGGTCGGTATGGTCATGTCGCTTCTCATGCGAATGAATTTGTCCTGGCCGGGAACGAGTTGGCCCATCCTGGGAACGCTGTTTCCCACCGGCGCGCCGGGCGGCCAGATGACTCCGGAATTTTACCTGTCGCTGGTAACGATGCACGGCACCATCATGGTGTTTTTCGTGCTCACTACCGCGCCGCAGGGCGGCTTCGGCAACTACTTCCTTCCCATCCAGATCGGCGCTGAAGACATGGCGTTTCCGGTGCTGAACATGTTGTCGTTCTGGGTCACTTTAGTGGGCTTCATCGTGATCCTGCTCGCCATCTTTGTAGAGGGCAACCAGGGTCTTGGTGAATGGTTCGCCGGACTTGGACCATCATTCGCCGGAGGCAGTGGAACAGTCGGGCCTATCGGCGGCTGGACCGGATACGCGCCGCTGAGTGCACTCGGAAAGATCGCTGGTCCAGGCCAGGGCGCCGGCATGAACCTCTGGGTCATCAGTATCGCAATCTTCTGCGTCGGCTCTTTGCTCGGCGCGCTGAACTTCATCACTACGTTGCTCAACATGCGCACTAAAGGCATGTCGCTGATGCGTATGCCGCTCACGTGCTGGGCGTGGTTCACTACGGCGGTGCTGGCGCTCCTGTCGTTCCCGGTGCTGCTCGGCGGCGGCATCCTTTTGCTGCTCGATCGCATTGCAAACACGAGCTTCTTCATTCCCGGTGGTCTATACGTCACCGGTCTTCTCTCCGGAACAAACCCGAACTTCCCGCTGCACACCGGCGGTTCACCGATACTCTGGCAACATTTGTTCTGGTTCTTCGGACACCCTGAAGTCTACATCGCGATTCTTCCAGGCATGGGTGCGACGTCGCACATCCTGGCGACGTTCGCGCGCAAACCTGTATTCGGTTATCGCGCGATGGTGTTTGCAATATTTGCGATTGGCCTGCTCGGCTTCTTCGTGTGGGGCCACCACATGTTCATGAGCGGCATGAGCCCTTACTCGGCAATCGCGTTTTCGGTGTTGACACTTTCGATCGGTGTTCCTTCAGCGGTTAAGACATTCAACTGGCTGGGCACGTTGTGGGGCGGGCGCATTCGTTTCACCAGTGCGATGCTGTTTGCACTCGGCTTCGTCTCGCTCTTCGTCGCCGGCGGCATCACCGGGCTGATCCTCGGGCAGAGCTCGCTCGATCTGCCGATGCACGACACTTATCTCGTCACCGCACACTTCCACCTGGTAATGGGCGTGGCTTCGATCTTCGGTATGTTTGCGGCACTCTACTTCTGGTTCCCGAAGATGTTTGGCCGCTTCATGAGTGAGAGTCTCGGCCGGATTCACTTCTGGCTGACGTTCATCGGCGTCTACGCGATCTTCGTGCCCATGCACATCATGGGAATCGTGGGCATGCCGCGACGCTTCTCGAGCTTTACCGAGTACGAGTATCTGAGGACACTCGATCCGCTCGTGATGTTAGTGACGGTGGCGGCCATCATCACGATCGGCGCACAATTGCTCTTTTACTTCAACGTCGTCTGGAGCGTCTTCAAAGGCAAGCGAGTCGAGAACGACAATCCGTGGGAAGCGACCACGCTCGAGTGGAACACGGCAACACCTCCGCCGCACGACAATTTCGCGGGCGTGCTGCCGGTGGTCTATCACGGACCTTATGAATTTGCGGTTCCCGGAGCTCCGAGGGACTACGTAATGCAAACGGACATGGAAGCAGAGGTGCCAAGCGGTAATGGCCACAATGGTCACAAGCACTAGACCTTCAACAAAAAAGGGACCGGGGGCAGGTCCCGGAATGCCGGGACCCAACGGGAACGGCTCGAAACGCAAAGACGCTTTTCGCGAGCCCGATTCACGCGGGAATCGTTATCGCATCGGCATGTGGGTGGCGCTCGCGTCGATCGCGATGATGTTTACGTCGCTCAGCAGCGCGTACATCGTCCGCTCCGGAACAGCCAACGACTGGGTTCCCCTCGCAATGCCGCGAATCCTTTTGGCGAGCACGGCGTTGATCCTGCTCAGCAGCGTCACGCTCGAGTTTGCACGAAGAAAACTCAAAAGCTCTTTGCACGGTGAGTACGCAAAATATCTACTCCTGACAGCATTGCTCGGAGTCGGTTTTCTGATTTCGCAGGTGATCGCGTGGCGGCAGTTGGCGGCGCAGGGCATTTTCGTCTCCAGCCATCCACACAGCTCTTTCTTTTATCTGTTGACCGGCGCACACGCGGTACACCTGCTTGGTGGATTGCTCGCGCTGATGTTTTTGTTGTTGCGCTCGCGACGCAAAACACTTGAACCCGCGTTGGCCGCGAAGAGACAGGCCACAGCGGATGCAGTAACGATTTACTGGCATTTCATGGACGGTCTCTGGATCTACCTATTCCTACTCCTATTCCTATGGAGGTGACAGGTGAGCACTGAAGCACGTGCGGAACATTTTCCGGCAGTGGATTGGGAAGGCGGCGCCTTTCCTTATCGT
>DASUPZ010000193.1:0-12991 GCA_036280855.1 Pyrinomonadaceae bacterium
TCAATAATGATCACGATCCTCAATCATTCCGTACGTTTTTTCGCGTGAGGCATTGAGGTACAATGAACCTTCCCCTAAAACCCGTAATCAAATCCTACGCGAAAGGAAAGTTATGGAAACTAAACCTACGCACGAACAAGCACAACTTCATCTGCAAGTTTACGACCTCCGCCGCGAGGCCCGCCTGCGGCAAGCACGCGATTGGTTTCAACAAAATTTCAACCCCGAGAATATGGAAGAAGCCATGCGCATTGGCGCCCCTGGAACAGAACACGGCGCATTTGTTGGCATGGTGATCGGTTACTGGGAGCAAGCGTGCGCGCTGCTCAATTACGGACTGCTTCACGAAGGTCTCTTCTTCGAGACGAGTGGAGAGTTCTTTGGAGTTTGGGAACAATTAAAGAAGGTGACGCCGCAGTTCCGCGAGGCGTATAAAGATCCGAACATGCTTTCGAACCTCGAGAAAGCTGCGAAACGTTACGAAGAGTGGGCAGAGGAACGTGCTCCGGGGCACATTGCTGCCATGCGTGAGTACATGCAGCAAGAGCAGGCGAAAGCGAAGGCTGCCACAAGGTAAGTCGGCCACGGATAGACGCGGAAAAATCCACGGACTTTCCGCGTCTATCTGCGGTCACACTCGATCACGGCCACTGAATGACTTTCGCCTTCGGCGCTGTGTTCCTAGCTGGGGCAACCGGCTGCGGATTGTTAGTAGTCTTGTTTGGTTTTGGCGGTTCGACTGGTGGACTCGCAACAACGGAAGGCGCTGCTACCGGCTCTTCCTTCGTCTCGACAATCTGCACATCTCCACCATTGTTCGAGCTTGAACGCGGCGCACTCTGACGCGCAAACGATTGCATCTTTCGAGGTGCAACCGGCTTTACAGTCTGCACCGGCGGCAACGCAACTGCAGGTTCGGCAACTTCCACCGACTCTGGCGTCGCAGGCTCCGTCTTAACAATGTTCTCTGGCGCAACAGGGGCTGCCTGCGGTACTACTGGAACCGCCTGCGGATCAGCTTGCGGAACAGGCTCCGGCAAACTGCGCGCTTGCGATCCTTTGAAAGCCCACGCGCCCGCAAGGCAGGTAGCACTCACGATCACAACCGCTGCGATCCGAAACGCAAAACTCGTGGACTTCAGCCGCGACGCAAACGCCTCTCGCGCAGTGAATCGTTGCGGCTCTTCATGGACAAGATCCCAGATCTCGGGTGGATCCTTCAGCGTCTTCACCTCTAAAGGCTCAACAGTTTTCACTGGAGCAGTAGCAGGAACGGGAGTCGTCGCAGGAGCGGGCTGATAACCCTTCAAACATCGTGCGGCTTCAGTAAACGTTCGCGCGTTGGCCCACATGTAAGCCGATGTGTTGCAGCGCGTCACCACTTCTGTCTTTGCACCATGCTCGATCAGCGTTCGCACAGTATCTGTGTGTCCAAAAAACGCGGCGAGTGCGAGTGCAGTAAACTTGTCGTTGCGCGTTAGATTTGGATCGGCGCCATGCCTCAGCAGTGCACGGACCATCGGTTCGTGACCCTCGTGAGCAGCACGCATGAGCGCGGTCATGCCGTGCTTGTTTTGCGCATTGACGTCACCTGCACGCGCCAGAACGCGTTCAAGCTGGTTCACTTCGCCGGTTTCAGCCACGCGCCACAAATCCCAAAGCGCCACCTCTGTACCAATTGTCTGTTTTGCCACTGACATTGTCCTATTCCTTGATGGTGATTCGATCGCCTGCTTTAACTAACGGATCCTGAGCCTTGCCGGATTCGATCTCTTTCAACTTGTAACGAGTGACGGCCAGGAATCCCTTACCATCGTCTCGAGCAATACTCGCCTCTTTGGCCTTCGACGTAACACCGCCCGCAGCGATGAGCGCCTGCGTGAGTGTGAGTCCGCGCCGGTAAGTCTTCTCGCCAGGCAGCTTCACTTCACCTCCGATGTAAACAAACTGCGTTACGTTTGGAAGGAGGGTAATCACATCGCCGGGCCGAACCAGCAGGTTCATGTCGTTCGTCTCAGTGAGATCTATCTCGAACGTCTCATTCGACTCGTTCCGCAGGACGGTGGCCCGTCCCGCCTCCGGTAGCGGCTGCGCATCGGCGACGACGACATAAAGCGGAATCGCTTCACGGCGCAGGATCTTTGTGCCGGAATCTTTCACGAGACCACTCACAAGAATCGTGTGGCTCGCATAATCGCGCACTCCAACTGACACATTCGGTTTATCGTTCAGTGCCCTTCGTTTTATTTCACTTTCAAACCGGGCACTGATCTCTTCCACTGTTAGACCACTGGCCTTTAGTGGTTCGGCAAGGAGCGGGTGCTCGATGAAGCCCGATGGCGTAACCGTAAACAGCGTCGATTCGGGTTGGGCGGAATCGCTGATGCGAATATCCAACACATCGTTTGGTCCAACTCGGTAGATCTTTGTGAGGCTTATTTCATTAGCGGCGGCGTTTACTTCAGCAACTTCGGTATTTCCATTGACTTCACCAGCGGGTGGTTCTTCTGTCTTAGGATCTGTCTTCGGCGCCGGTTCTGTTTTCGGCGGCGACGCTGGCTTCACACTCATCGAAACCTGCACGTTCTTCGGTTGCGCTTGCGGTTGGGTTTGGGGTGCGGTTTCTGTGCGCTTGAAACCCGGCGGCGGACCTCCATGGGCCATCGTGCGAGAGAGTGCAAGATAATCCACGGCCTGCTGGTCCTTCGGGTTCAATTCGACGGCCCGCTCGAAGCTTCCGACCGCCTTCTTCCACTGTTTCAAATCGAAATACGCATGACCCAGGGCAAAATGAGCGTCGGCGTTCTGGGGATCCAGTTTCACTGCCCGCTCAAACATTTCGGCAGCCTGCGCGAACAGACGCGCAACTCCGTACTTAACACCCTCCTTGTACAGGCGTTTGGCTTCGGCCCTCGCCTCGGGTGAAACAACGACCCGTTCACTGGCGCGATTATTTCGTGAATTGTCGGCGTAGCTGAGTGTCTGAGCCCAGGCGGAAGCTGGCCCTAAGCCACACAGAAAGATGGCGACGAAAAAAAGGCGTAATTTGACCATCAGGTCCCCCTTGAAAGGGTGATATGTAAAAACCCGCACGGTAGGGGAGAGTCCGGATTGCGGGGCAGCAACCGAACTGGTGCACTTTAGGGGAATCGCGTGAGTTGCTTATACCACTTTTCGCCGCCCAAATCCATCACTAACAACGCCGAAGGCGTTCGCTAATCCAGTCCAAGGTTCGATCATAACAACGCCGAAGGCGTTCGCTAATTTCAGCCCGGGGTTGGAGCGGAGCGACAACCCTGGGGTTCGATCATGAGAAACTGATCAAACCCTGTAAGGGTTAAAAATCGCACAGTCCTAACGCTTTCAGCGTTGGTCACTATTCTTGAATGGCGATCCCGGGGTTGTCGCTCCGCTCCAACCCTGGGCTGAAATTAGCGAACGCCTTCGGCGTTGTTATGATCGAACCCTGGGCCTGAAACGCCTTCGGCGTATTAAATCGATAGGTTCGGCGTTACGCAGCCGTTTTGGCTTCCTCTTCCTCTTCCTTCTTCGGGAGGCGGTCGGCAGCACGTCCTGTCATCTTGCGCGGCGCGCGCCCGTGCAAGTCAAAACGATCACCCTGGCTGAGCATGTGCAACCTCACGTTGTAGATCGATAACGTCTTGTTCATTTCTGCTTCCGCAACGTTTGAATAGGTCACGTCTGAACCATCGATCACGTAAACCGCGCCCGATCCAAGCACGTAGAATCCGTTGTCTCGCTCGACGACGATCGCCGTCTCTTCATCGATACCGACGCCCAGGTTTTTCGGATTCTGGGCCACTGCCCCTATCAACCTTCCGAACCGGCCCCGCTCCATAAAATGCTGATCGATGATCATGCCTCCTATGAATCCGAGTCCCGGCGCCATTCGCACCGAACCGCCGATCACGTGCGACTTTTCATCGCCTCCAACAACCAACATCGTCTCAGACATGACAGCCGCACCCGCGCTGGTGCCTGCAATCACGCCACCCTCGGAATAAATTTTTCGTATGCGCTCAAAGATCAGCGAATCGCCGATCTGGCTGGTGATCTTCACCTGATCGCCACCCGTAAAGAAGACACCCGTCGCGTCGTCCAAAATTTTCGCTTTACTCTCCCACGTCGCTTCTTCGCGGTTGTTGATTTCCAGCTTGTACAGGTGCTTGACGCCCAGTGAGCGAAACGCTTTTTCATACTCTTTAAAAAGAGAATCCGTTTCTCCGGGCATAGCAACCGTCGTCACGACAAGTTTCCCAGACCCAACGCGCCGCGCGACTTCTCTCAAAATCACCTTGTCGTTCGAACGATCTTCCTTCCCACCGATAATGATTAGAGTTCGATCCGTCTTGTCCATCGCATTCCTCACCTCACTCTTCATCAACAACTTCCTTCACACTCGGGCGTTGCATTGGTTCCGGTACCCGACAGCAGTGCCGCCAAGTGGCACTTCCAACAACCACTCTTCCACCGCAGCCAGGCGTTCCGTAACGCGGTGCGTATTGTCAGCGTAAGCGCAGAATTCGTCGCCGAGAGTCATTGGGACTGCATCATGCAAGTGTGTGCGGCCGGATTTCTGAATGCCTTTGAATTCTTCACCCTTGTCGTTAAACGATTCCTCGATCTCGGTTAAAGCATCGATCAACGGCCGGAGCCTACGCACACACGTGATCCTCATTCGCCGTGGGCATCACGTCGTTCGTGGACTGTCCCTTGTTGACGTGGTCGTTAGGTTCTACGACTTCATAATCACCACGTTTGTGACCAAGAATTTCCAGAGCGCGGTTAGCGATGACTTCGTTCACATTCATGTTGTAGGAAGTGCCCGCGCCGGCCTGAAACACGTCGAGTGAAAAATGCTCTTTGTGTTGACCATCGATCAACTCGTCAGCGGCCTTGATGACTGCTTCACCGATCGGTCCATCGAGCTTACCAAGCTCCAGATGGGCCATGGCTGCCGCCTTCTTGATCTCGGCGATTGCGATGATGAGTGAGTGGTCGATGCGCAGGTTACTGATCTGAAAGTTCTCGAGCGCTCGTTGCGTTTGCACGCCGTAAAGGGCGCCGGCGGGTACTTTTTTCTCGCCGATCGGATCGCGTTCGGTTCGAAAACCATTTGCCTGCTCCGAATTCATTCCGCTGCTTTCCCCACTAAGTTGATCACGCGATTACTCTTCTCCAGATAAGTTTCTTTGAAATTCAGCCGGCCATCACGAAACAGATGCTGACCCCGCGCGACTACGTCCTTCACTTCCAGCGAGTCTGATTTCAGCACCAGCACGTCGGCCGCTTTCCCGGGCGCGAGCTCGCCCTTGTCTTCGAGTTTTAATACCGTGGCCGGATTTTTTGTGACCAGCCCAAGCAGACGCTCGAGGTCCACACAGCCGCCCCGCAATGATCGCCTGATCTGTTCAAGCAAATTCGAAGGACTGGTTATCGAGGCATCCGAAGATAACGTCAGGTGACCGGGGTCGGCATCGTTCTCAAAATAAAGACAGATGTACTCCGACAGATCCTCTCCGGCGGTGTCCATGTCGATGAAACATCCTTCGCGCGTGAGCTCAATCGCATCTCTGAACAGTTTCTTATTTCGTTCAACGTGGCTCGCGTAAATGCATTGCGGCGGAGTGTGAAAGTCGTCGATCAGCGCCTGCAGGAGTTTCAATCGGTTTTTCTGGTCGCCAACGTGAAAGTGTGTGACGCCCGCTTTCCTGCTCAGCATTCCGCCGACGTAAGCATCGTTGACGAGCCGCGCAAGCTCTTGCGCTGTCGGATCGGTTGAGCGTTCGTCAGACACCGCTATTTCTCCGGCGCCGATCACCTCTTCGATAAACATTATGTCGTCGCGAATCGAGGTGGTGATGGTTGTCGGCGGCACGTTGTAACCGCCACTCCAGATGAACGCCGACAGTCCTTCTTCCTTCAATGCCTTCGCGCGAGCGAGCAGTCCCGCCATCGTCTTCATCGTCGTATCGACTCCGAGACAACCGACGACGGTAGTTATGCCCGCGGAGATTATTTCATGCGCATTGATCTCAGGTGTTTGAGAGCTGAAGCCTTCTTCACCACTGCCGCCCAGCAGGTGCTGGTGCGGGTCAATCAGACCGGGAGTTACAAAGCAGCCTTTAGCATCGATCACTTCGACCGGTACACCGAGACGTTCCAGATCACGCGCGTCAACTTCGCCGATCTTCAGAATCGAATCGCCTGCGATCAAGACAGAGCTACGCCCCAACTTTTGTGGCGCGTAAATGTCTCCGTTCTCGATCAGCGTGAACATAACTATCTGTGTTCGAGCTCAAGCAGCTTTGCCCGAAAAGTCCACTTTGAGTTTCTAATTACGGCTTAGCCGCCCGATGTGAGGCAGGGCTTTGCCCTGCCGTCAGACTACTAATTTATAGGGGCTGTGCCCCGGTTCGGGCCTTTGGCCCGGAAATGCTTGGGCGAAGCCCGAACCGAGGGCACAGCCCAAACGAAAAAAATCAAAGCTACCGGCGCGGCATAGCCACGCCTCACATCAGCCGGCGAAGCCGCAGCGAAGAGCCTTGAAAAGACTTTGGGCAAAGCCAATTCAAGCTTCAGCTTGCAGCGTGATGCAAACGCCAACCTAAAGGTTGAACTCTGAACCTCACTCCAAATTAAACCGGCGGCGGCGCCGGTGCCTGGCTCCGGGCTACTCGTCGAGTCCTCGCCATGTCTGGTCGAACTGGAGTCTGGCGCTTGAATTGTTTCGGCGGCGGCGGCAGCGCGACCACGGGTTGCGCAGCATACTCACGCAATGCCTCCTCAACTCGTTGCAGCTTTTCATAAAACAGCACGATGACTTCGCCCTTCACCATCTGCGATACCGCGCGTCGCAAAGCCTCGACTTCGTCCAACACCACTTCACATTCCACCGACGGCGACGTTTCACGAATCGCACGGCACAAAATGTTGGCTACGTCACCCGATTTGCGCCCGCGAAGATCGTGATCTTCTTTAACGATCACTTTATCGAATCCCTTTGCCGCCACACGAGCCGCACGATCGATCAATGCATCATCGCGATCTCCCGGCAGGGCAATGACGCCCGTCACTCTGCGATCGTCCCACTTCGACGCCATGCGACAGATCGCATCGAAGGCTTCGGTGTTGTGACCGTAGTCGACCATCACGTGTCCGCCGTTCAAACGATAGAGATTCGCCCGGCCGGGATTGTTGTCGCAGCTCGAGAAGGTCATCAAACCCTTCACCAGCGCATCCCGCTCAACACCAAACGCTCTGCACGCCGCAATCGTCGCGAGTAGATTTCGCACCTGGAAATCCGCGACACCGTTCATCACCACCGGCAACCTTGAAGTGTCGGCAATCACCTGGTCTCTCTCACCCGTCGCCTCTATTAACGCCGTGCCTCGCAGGAAGTAGGCAGTGCCTGCATTCTGCAAATGGTCCCTGACGACCGGGTTATTTTCGTCGAGTGAAAAATAGACCGCGCGTTTCGGGATCTTGCTGACGCGTTCCGATTCCATCAATCTAGCGAGCCGTTCGTCGTCCGCATTAAGGACCAGGGTGCCGCCTTCTTTCACACGTTCCGCAACCAGCGACTTGATAAACAAGAGGTCGTCGAGTGATTTGATCCCGTCCTGCCCAATGTGGTCTTCGCTGATGTTTGTCATCACGCCGATGTCAGACCAGTCGTAACCCAAACCGCGTCGCACGATTCCGCCGCGTGCTGTTTCCAGTACCGCCGCCTCCACCGCCGGATCCCCCAGAACTACCTTTGCGGACTGTGGTCCAGTTGTATCTCCTTCGACAACGCGTTCACCATCGATGTAGATCCCGTCTGTTGTCGTCATGCCAACGTAGAGCCCGTTCTTGCTGAGCACATGGCCGATCATTCTCGTGACTGTTGTTTTGCCGTTTGTTCCGGTGATGGAAATTATCGGTATACGACTCGGCGTCCCCGGTGGATAAAGTGAATCGATCACTGCCTGGCCCACGTCACGTGGTTCTCCAGCAGACGGGTAGTGATGCATTCTGAAACCAGGTGAGGCGTTAACTTCGATAACGCCACCGCTCACAATCGGTGTCGAGATGTCAGGAATAACAAGGTCCACTCCGCAAATATCGAGCCCGATAAGCCGCGCGGCGCGTTCGCACATGCGAGCGACATTGGGATGAACTTTGTCAGTGACATCTTCGGCAGTGGCTCCGATAGAGAGATTGGACCGGTTTGAAAGGATGATGCGTTCGTTTCGCTTTGGAACCGAGTCGAGCGTCAGTCCGGAGTGTTGCAGGTGCGTGATCACATCAGAGTCAACTTTGATCTTCGTCAAAGGTTTCTCGTGCCCCTCGCCACGCAGCGGGTTCCTGTTTTCCTTTTCGATTAAATGCCGAATCGAGTTGCCGCCGTCGCCGATCACGTGCGGAAGCAGACGCTCACTCGCGGCGACCATGCGGCCACCAACCACGACTACGCGGTAGTTGCGACCCGAAAACATTTCCTCGACGAGCACTGCCTGAGAAATTTCCTGCGCCGCTTTGAATGCCAGCTTCATCTCTTCAGGCGTAGAGACTTCAAGCGATACGGCCCTGCCCTGCTGGCCAGTGAGTGGCTTCACGGCCACTGGCGTTCCGATCTCTGCCGCTGCTTTATTCGCCTCCTTGAGCGAGTAGACAATCTTGCCCTTCGGAACCGGAATGCCGTGAAAACGCAGACGTTCCTTAGTGTCCTCTTTGTCCTGCGCCAGCTCGACCGCGATACTGCTGGTCTTATCGGTCATGGCTGCCTGGACGTAACGGAGATGTTTGCCGTAACCGAGCTGAATACGGTTTCCGGTGGTGTCTCTGCGACAGGGAATGTTGCGTCGCTCGGCAGCTTCCGTGATCGAGCGCGTCGTCGGACCTGTTTCTGCATCGAGCACCAGTTGTTTCGCTTTTTCCAGCACCGGAGCGACATCAAACGGCTGCTCACGAAGCGCTGCTTCAACGAGCTTCACCGCCTGCTCGAGCAGGTACGTACTCGCCTTCTCTGCGTGAAATTCGATGGCGACGTTGTAAACGCTTCCCTTATCCTGACGAGTCTTGCCGTGTGACCTGCCAATGCCGGCGAGGTCTGTCAACTCGAGCGCGACGTGTTCAACGATGTGGCCGAAGTAAGTTCCTTCTTCGAGTCGCTTAAGAAACCCGCCTGGCGCTCCGAGACTACAATGATGAGTTGCAATGCCTGGAAGAATCGCGGCGAGTCGTTCATTGAAACCGTCGAACTCACGACTCTCACGTTCGTCAAGCTTGCCGAGGTCCAGTTGCATCAGCAGAACTGGTCGATGGCTATAGACATTCGGACCGGTCAAAGGACGAATGTTCAGGATCTTCATGGAGAGCTTGCCTTTCAACTTCATATGCAGCGTGGCGCAGGCTACGAGATGAAATTGTTTAGAGTATTGAGATGTGTATTCAGTTTTGTGCTATGCGGTGGGGATGGAGTGAGGGAGAGTACGGTAGCGATCATTCAATGATCCGTGCTATCCGCGTTGAATTAATCGACGAGTTCAAGAGACCAGATATCCACATTCACTTCATCAGCATAATGCAATATCGGTTGCGTCTTCGGTTGTATTAACTGGTTCGCCTCGAGCATTGTCGAACTGAAACTCGTCAACTCTGCTTCATACAGTTGCCACGGTTGGTGATGGATCTGCGCACGGTAGATTTCGTCGTCGTGCTCCGTGTAGAGAATGTACCTCTCCGTGAGAAAGAATTCTCTCGACCCTGGTTGCGATTCCGGCAGCGCCTCACCAACACTCCACGCTGCTCGAAACTTGGCCGCCGGCTCGTCAATCCGATCCAGCCGGTACTTGATCTTCTTCTTTCCTTCCATCTCAATCTCGGCGTTGTGGTAGGGCAGGTGGAAGAAAGTACGCGCAGCTAAAACTGCGGCCCGACTGTTCGCATCGAGCGAGAAGAACCAAACACCAGGCACACCGTTGTGGTGAACGTAAGTACGTACGTTCAACTCGTGCATCGAGTCTAATCCCGGAAGCGGCGGTACGAACGGTGGAAAGGCGCGAATGTCCCACATCGTGAAAGGCGTGATCGCGATCCACGCTGAGTCGCCGTAAGTGTCGATCTCCAACGAATCAGGGATGTGCGGCCGGAGTATGTTCTCTTCGATCCGCCAGTGGATAAAGAGCAGTTTGCCCCAGTCCTGGTGCATCACAGGCTGGCCTTTCGGCCGGTGGCGCACCGCCAGTCGATCGACATCGAGAGGTTTTCGCATAGTTTTTCCTCGTTCAGAGTTCAAGCTTTAGCTTGATTACTCGAAAGAGCAACCTGAAGGTTGAACTCTGAACACCGCGTTCAGAGTTCAAGCTTTAGCTTGATTACTCGAAAGCGTAACCTCGAGGTTGAACTCTGAACTATGCAGCGGCGGTAGTTTGACCTTGCCGCGCCGTTTCTTCTGCGTCGTGCGTCAGCGAGTTTGGTGCGTTCAGATTTGCCCCTGGCGTGACGCCGACTCCAAGCCGTTCCACCAACTCACCGCCGAGCCACCCTCCGAGCAACGATACAGCCACTCCCGCGAAGGACAAGGCGAACGCCAGCATCGAAGGCACCTCCGGTGAATCCCTCCGCAACAGCCAGCTCGCGCTGAACAGGATCATCACTCCCACATTCACGAGTCCGTGGAGAAGACCAATGCGCTTGGCCCGTGTTCCCGAAGGGATACTCAAATAATCGATGAACCCAAATACCGCCGCCAGTAAACCACCAACGATCCCGGCTGCAATCATCCAGAAAGAAACTGTGGTCCAGGTTGGATTGAGCGTGATCAGGTAGATCACGTCGAAGATAACCGCGGCCGACAGGAGGCCTAACGGATAAACGATCAGGATCGGATGAATCGCATGACCGAAGAGTTTCGCCTTACTTTCCATAAATTACCCTCCATGAATTTAGGAAGGCTTACATGCAAATTCTGTGAATCGTAACAATCCTGCAATTAAGTTAACCAAACTTCCGGAACATCTCTTCGTGAATCCGCGCAAGCTCTTCCGGCGCCACCTTCGGCTTACGATCGTACGTCAGAAGACCATTGATCTCCTGTTCAATATCGGTCAATTGCGTGTAACAAAACCCTGCAAGAAATTCGAGCGACGAAATGCCATTCATGAGGTCGCGATACTTCTCCAACAACTCTTCCGGCCTCTCAAACGACGCATAGAATTTATAGAGCAGGTCGCGTTTCTCGGGTGGAACATCCTTCGGAATCGCGAGAAAGCCCCCAACCTCCGATAGCACGATCGGCTGCCCGCGATATCTCGAACCACGTGCGAAGAGTGGCTTGTCGATCCAGACCTTCGCAGGCAGCTGCCCGCCTTCCAGCGTCTCTTTGTAACGCTTCGAAATCTTGTCGGCGGTCGGCGTGTAGTCGTGAATCGCGCAGATGTCGGTTATGTCCGTGTGTTCCCAACCATCGTTATCAATAACGGGACGCGTGGAGTCGAGACGTCTCGTCACGCGCACCATGCGTTCGATGAAGGCGTATTGCCCCGCATGCTCAAGGCTGAGTCCCGGAAAACCCATACTCTCGTTGACGGGGACCCACGCAACTATGCAGGGATGATTAAAATCTCGTCGCACCGCGTCCTGCCATTCCGCAGACAACAGATCTTCCGCCTTTGGAGACCACTCACGCGCGTTAGGCATCTCCTCCCACACAAGCAGCCCGAGACGATCGCACCAGTAGAGCCAGCGCGGGTCCTCGATCTTCTGATGTTTCCTCACGCCGTTGAACCCAAACATCTTGATCCAGCCGATGTCCGTTTGCAGTGCTTCGTCAGAAGGAGCAGTGAGGTAACCGTCGGGCCAGTAACCCTGGTCCAGGACCATCTTCATGTAGGTTTCGTGCCCGTTTAGCAGGAACCTGCCATGACGCAACTCGATGCCGCGTAGTCCAACGTAAGAACCAACTTCATCCAGCAGCGTGTTGCCGTCGTAGAGGCGAACTTGCAGATCGTAAAGATGCGGCGACTCGGGCGACCAGAGTTTGGCGTAAGGAATGCTGATGCCCAATCGTCCGGTTGCGACCGCTGTTTGATCTTCGGCGATCGCAACTCGCTTCCCTTCTTCGAGCACTTCAACTTCAACGCGCCAGTTAGCAGACGGCGCGTGCAAATACACCGTCAGCTCGAGAAAGTTTCGCTTGGCATGTGTGATTACGCGCAGCTCTTCGATGCGTATCGGCGGGACAGGTTCAAGCCAAACTGTTTGCCAGATTCCGGTGGTGCAGTAGTAATCGATCCCTTCCGGCAAACCTGTGTACGACTGTTTACCGCGAGGCTGCTGCGGGTTCTGACGATCCTCGACGCGAAGAGTTAAACGATTCTCGCCCGACTTGAGATACGGCGAGATGTCAAACTGAAATGGAACGTGACCACCTCGATTGTGACCGACTTCCTGACCATTGATCCACACGGTGCACGCGTAGTCGACTGCGCCGAAGTTGAGCAGCAGATCTCGCTTGTAAAACTCTTCCGGCAGCTCGAAGGATCGCGCATACCAGACGACTTCGTGAATCGATTTGTCGTTGATGCCCGAAAGCGCAGTCTGGTAAGCAAACGGTACGATGATCTGCATGGGCAGTCGTCGACCGTCAAACCAGCCCTGGGTCAAACCCTCGTCGGCGTCGTCGAAAGCAAACTCCCATTCGCCGTTGAGATTGAACCAGATACTGCGTACAAATTGCGGACGCGGATACTCAGCGCGGGGGATATCTTTTCGACTAAGAATCATGCTCCCAAGTTAAAAGAATGAAACGACAAAGTCACGAGGGCACAGCCTGCGGACGTGCATCACCCTGATTCTGGTTGTGATGCATTTGCGGTTCCGTTCTTTCAACGCCAATCGACCTTCCTGTATCACTTAGATTTGAAACATCCCAGGCAGTTAAATTGCCGTTGCAGATCAGCCTGCCGTCGTCACTTATCTCATA
>DASUPZ010000194.1:0-5535 GCA_036280855.1 Pyrinomonadaceae bacterium
CTGTTAGGTGAACACCGCAAGCTGCGGATTTATGACTGGGCAATCCCGAATTTTGGTTACGTGGAAAACTGGGAGAATGTTCTCAATCACTTGAGGCCAACTTCCAGTTGACCCGGTAACGCGCGGTGAGTGCCAGCCCGAAACTGATAATCAGTATAAAAGCAGCCATAAAAGGCCAAACATACGGAAGCGAAGTCAACAATACCCAGAAACCCGTTCCGAGCAGCAAAGCTACGGCTTCCGAGTTTTTCCCAAACGGAACGTACTTTCGCTGAAGCCAGCGGCCCGTGGCTGCGTACAAAATCACCCGGCCGAATAATCCTGCCACTACCCACAACGACAACGCCAGCAGACCAACGAGCACGCGGACCGGTTCCGGCATAACCCAGAGACACAGCATCACGCCCGCGAACAGCACGATCACGCCGAACAAGCCGATCGCAGCGACACGCAAACTCGTCGTTTGCAGCCTCGCAACACCACGACTGATCGTGCCGGGCATCGCGGCGGTCAAACCGAGTGACACAATAAACCAGAACAACACCACGAGCAGGCGCGTCCCGAGGTACGTAGGCGTCCATTTAGGACTGAACACGCCCGTGGGATTTCGCATCATGTCGCGGAGCTCCTGCTGGTAGCCGGCAAACATCATTATCTTGGTTGCGCGGTTGCGGTTTGGAGCAACATCGTCCGCGCGATAAGTTCCACCAAGCACGATAACGTCGCCACCGATCCGCGCGCCGGATCGTTGGATCACGGAGCCGCCGATTGCAGCGACATCGCCTTCCACCACTCCTTCAACGATCACGTCGCCGCCCAGGGCTATCGCTCCCTGTTTTACGGTGCCTGTGATCTTGATCGAGTTGCCCAGTCCGAAAACGGTGCCGTCGTTGGTCCCATCGATGACGACTATCTCGTCCGCGGCAGGTTGTGCGCTGACCGCGCCGGCAAGGAGGAGGCCCCAAAGGAGCAGGGCAACAATAGGACCTATACGTCCTATAGGACTTATATTTATTCGCAGGGCCGGTGAGATGGACGCGAGCATTACCTGCAACCTCCTTACTCGGTTGCGCCCGCGCGATGATATTTGGAAATCAAGCGTGTGAGGAGAAGAACAGCCACGGCGAGGAAGACAAGCATTGGACCAAGCGAGCCGGATTCGATGATGATCTTTCTGCTTAGAACTCTGAAGATCACGGCGAAACCGGCAAAAATTTCGTAGAGCGTCGTGGAGATGAAGCCGGCAACCCCGAGAGCGCTCGTAACAAATTTCTCAGCGAGACTAAATATCGCATCACGCGCGGTGGCGCCGACGAGAGCAAATCCCGCGAGAGCAAGGATGATGCAGATGCTCAAAGCCTTCCGGTGTTCAGCAAACGTGCGCACGCCGCTCATGTCGCTGCTGGCGCGTGCGGCAATCATTCGGGAAAATCCGGCAGGCACCGGCATGTCAGACGCGCTTTGCGTCAACGCCGCGTCGAGCTCGCACACGAAGAGTCGATGCGCTCGCAGCTCGTTCCTGCAGGACGCGCAACTCTCGACGTGATCTTCGAAGAGCTGCGTCTCATGGTGGTCCAACTCACCATCGATGTACGCGGCAATCCGATTTGTCTCGCAGCTCACGCTCATTAAACGCTGGTGATTCCCTTCTCGACAAACTGTGTTCGCATCATCTCGCGCGCGCGGAAGAGCCGGTTCTTGACTGTGCCCAACGGCAGCCCGGTGACTTCGACGATCTCTTCATAACTGAGGTCTTGTGAATGACGCAGGATGATCAGCTCGCGATAGGTTGCGGGCAGCGCCCTGACGACCGACTCGATTTCGCCGCGTCGTTCCTTGCGCTCGCTCTCCTGCTCGGGGCTTAAACGACTGCTCTCGAGGGGCATATCAAACTGATCGCCTTCGGGTCCCATCACGAGCGACTGTTCGCGGGTCGAATTGCGACGCAGGTGATCGACTGCCGAGTTGTGGGCGATCTTGTAAATCCAGGTGGAGAACTTGAATTCCTCGCGGTAGCGGCGGAGGGAGCTGTAGACCTTGATGAAGATCTCCTGGGTGAGATCGAGTGCCGACTCGTAGTTACCGACCATGCGATAGACGTACGCGGAGATGGGTCGCTGGTAACGGCGGACGAGCTCTTCGAAGCTTCCTTCGACGCCGCTGACGGCAGTGGCGACGAGTTCGCGGTCGGAGGCCGCGGTCAGATCTCGGGAAAACGCACGGGAAACGGAGGATGCAGCAAGATTCATAATACTGGGGTGGTACGTTTGCCCGGAAACTATTGTTTCATCACAGGATTACGAACCTTAGACAGGATTACAGGATTTTCAGAATTCACCTGATTCTTTCTTGTAAATCCTGCTAATCCTTTAATCCTGTCAAAGGTTTTACCACGACATCGTGGCCAGACCGGCGGGGGCGGCGATGGAATCAAAATTAAAGTCGCGGCTCGGTAGCTGTAATCCCAATTCATCCGCCTCAAGCGGTCGCAGGTCGGCGCCTGTCGTTTCGTGGACGATCTCGCCGGAACGCGACTTCGTGATCCCCTCGCCGATAACCATCAAACGCGTCAAACCCTGCCCGGCACCTACCTCCGGTGCACTCCGATCCCGGTAAAACAGCAACAACCGGTAAAACTCATCCTCAAACTCGTCTTCGGTACACGTCACAGTCCGGATGATCAGCGGATGCTTGTCGCGAAAGATCACGCCCGTAAACCCCTTGCTCGATCCGCTCAATAACAATGAATCGCCGATCGTGCCGTTTCGCACCAGCCACTGCGCCTCACCAAGGTGCCGCGGCAGGATGAGTCCCGCTCTCCAGCCGAGCGATTTAAGCACCGCCTCGTATTCGGCCAGGATCGTTTTCCTGACGGCGATAGCGAGATAACGATCGCGTCCCTGCGCATCCTTCTGTAGACGGTCTCTCGAAATCGAGAGTTCTTCGACTGGCGCGCCAAAGCCACGCTCGAGTTTCCATTTCAAAACGTCCTGAAATTCACCCGCGGATCCCGACTGACTTTCCATCGTCAGGACGAGTGTGCGCGTGGTCGCTTCCGGCAAGCTCAACGACCATCGTTTTTGACGAAGCAAACCCGCACTCGTCGCAAGCTCCCTAAGCACCGCGGCCAGTTGCGGACCATTCTCAATGTTCGGCTCGTCAAAACTCGGACGAACGAGGGATTCGGCAATGTTGAAAGTGGCGCCGCGGCGAAGCTTGCACGCCGAACCTTTGACGCGCTCGAGCTCAACCACCGAGGCTACACCCTTTTCAAGGCCGATGGCTGTCGCGGGATACCAGGGATCTTTTAGACGTGAAAATAAGTTAGGCAAGACTCACCACTCGCTGTACGGCGTGCCCTCGCTGGAGACTTCGGCGGAACTGCTGTGAACGTCGGTCATACCGGTTTGACCTTCGAGCGAATTCGGATCTTCGCCGGTCGTGATAGCCCAGTCTTTATTTCCTGTGAACGGGTCGACCGGAACCTCGCGCATGTAACCCTCGCTGACGAGCTCGTCGAGCGACTGCGGCAGGCGTCCCTTATCAGCGGCAAACTGATCGATGAGCGCGCGCATTTTGCGAAGGTCGTCTTTCAGCACGGCTTCGCGCGCGTGCATGATCGTCTTCTGATACTGCGGCAACGTGATGGCAGCGAGAATGATGATGATCGAGATCACGATCATCAACTCGAGCAACGTAAATCCGGCACTCACACACTTCCTGAGCTTGCCTGTTTGCTGAAAACTACCAATCACTGTACTTCTCTCCATTCAAAGCAGTTTCTTTCGACTTGGACCGAACGTCGAAAACGTTCTCACCGCCCCACGATTGTGAATCATGCGCATCGTAACACGACCGTAATTCCCAGTCGGCCTTGCCGGTCATCGGATCGATCGGCAACCCGCGCAGGTAAACCTTTTGCTTGGTCGACAACTCGCCGCCCACTTCCGTCGCGGGCACGCCCGGCTGCCCACGTCCCCCCGCACTGCCTCTCGGAATCACGTTTACTCCGGTAACGAGGGTATCGAGATCCGGCGGATAGTGATCGGGGTTATCAACACCGAACATCGTGCAATCGCTAATCACCACCTTGCTGCGGGGATCGACGAAGGTACTCTGTTGTTGTTGCGCCTGCTGCTGCGGGGTAAGTGCGACGCCGGTGCACGGCATGCCCATCGTGTCGCGATGAAACTCATCGATGGCCATGCGCATCTGGCGCAACGTTTCCCGGAGCTGCTGCTCTTTTTGCCGCTTCACCGAGGTCTTCACAAGGGGTAACACGCCGAGCGTCAGGATGGTCAACACAGTGATGGTTATCACCAGTTCGATCAGTGAAAACCCGTCGTGCGCCGCTCGCAGAGTAACGCGGCGACCAGTCGAATTAATTCTGCTCATCCAGTCGCCGCGTTTGTGTTTACCCGGCGCGACCGCGTGCGGTCCTGTGCCGTAGAAAAACATCGCTTATTGCTTTACGGTTGCCGTTCCCTGGACCACCTGCGAGGCAATGTCTCGCGCGTCAGTAGCCACAAGGTGCAGCGTCTCCTTTACCAGAACCAGCGCGGCATTGCCTTCGCCGATTGCTTCCAGGTCGATAAACAACAGTGGTCCGGAGCCTCTGAACGATGCCTTCCCGTTCAGACTCGAGATCGAGATCATGCACGTGCCTGATCCGTCGATCGAAGGCGTGACGAGTGGTGCGGCTTCTCCTGTCGTCTGTAGAAGACTGCCCGCCGTTATGCCGTGGACCTTGATGACCTTCGGATCAAACTTCAGAGCCAGCAACGCAAGACTGAGCGGAATTTCCGAGCTCAGTTGAATCGCGTACCGGCGCTTCTGGCCTACTTTCATCGTGTCGCCTTCAGACAACAGGCTGAGCTGGGCCACACGTGAATTGAGTTTTGTATCAAGACTCGTCTCGGTCGCTTTCGGCAACGTCGTCAGAACTGCGTTTTGAGTACCAGCAGCACTCGGATTCACCGTCGCCACAGTCGCTGCTGCCTGATCGCTGATCAGCGACTTCGGAGCAGGCACAAACGAAGGCAGCTCTTCGACCGTCTTGTTTTCAGCAGTCCTGGCTGGAGCGGGTGTCTTGGGAAGCGGAGTGAATGCCATCGTACCCGCAGGCGGAGGCAACACAGAAGGCGTTGTGTTCTGCGCAGCCGTTTCGCCTGGTTTCACGAGCGGCGCGTCGGGAAGTTGCAGCGCAACGTCGCGCGGCAGCGCGCGTGCTGCGGCAATCTGCTCTTCGCGATCTGCTTCGCGAATCATTTCCGCGAGCGAACCGGTGGTTGGCGCCTGGAGTGTGCCGCTGGGACGCATCTCTTCGTCACGCGGAGTAACTGCAGGGGCACGAAGCACGCGCGGCGTTACCGAGATCACGATGTCGATCTGGCGATTGTCACGCGTGGGCGCAGTGAACAGGCGTCCAAGGATCGGCAATCCACCGAGGATTGGCAGTCCCTGGCGGCCATGGGTCTCAACGTCAGTTGAAACGCTCGCCAGCATCATGGTGCGGTTGTTCTGCACGCGTGCGGT
>DASUPZ010000195.1:0-4746 GCA_036280855.1 Pyrinomonadaceae bacterium
TCACGCCTCGACGATCCCCGCTTCCTGGTACATAAACAAAGAATTCTACGAACTCGAGCTCAAGACTGTCTTCGCGCGGTCGTGGCAACTCGCCGCACGCGTGGACCAGGTGAGCCAGCCGGGTCAGTACGTCACGACTGATATCGCGGGGGAACCGATCGTGGTCGTGCGCGGAAACGATGGTGTGCTGCGCGCGTTCTTCAATGTTTGCAGGCATCACGCGGCGGCAGTGATGACTGAGCCGGAGGGTAAAGCGGCGCAGCTTCGTTGCCCGTATCACGGGTGGACGTATTCGCTGGAAGGCGAGCTGAAAGGTACGCCGGACTTTTCCGGTGTTTGCAATTTCGATCGCGCGCGTAATGGGTTGATGCCGCTGGAGCTGGCTGAGTGGGAAAACTGGGTGTTTGTAAAGATCGATTCTCGTGCAGGCATGTCGCTGCTCGATTTTCTCGGTGATGATCTGGTCCAACAAGCGAGCGGGCTGCGGTTGCAGGAGCTGCACTGGTTTGAGCGACGTCATTATAGTTTCGACTGCAACTGGAAAGTGTTTGTCGACAACTATCTCGACGGTGGGTATCACGTGCCTTACCTGCACAAAGGGCTCGACAGCGTGCTCGATTACAGCAATTACATGATCGAGAACGGCGAGCATCATTGTTTGCAGTGGAGCCCGATCGTGAGCGAGGGCGCCGAGGCGCAAACGGGTGCCGTGAGAAAAGGTGACCGTGCGCTTTATTACTGGATCTATCCGAACTTCATGATCAACTGGTATGACGGGGTGATGGATACGAATCTCGTCGTGCCGCGCGGCGTGGATCAGACTGAGGTGATTTTTGATTTCTATTTTCCGGATGTGATGAGCGAGGAGGCGCGGCGTGCGAGTGTCGAGGTGGGCCAGCGTATTCAGGATGAAGATGTGGCGATTTGTAAATCTGTGCAGCGCGGGTTGAATTCGAGGGCTTACACTGCTGGTCGCTTATCAGTGAGACGCGAGGCCGGTGAACATCTTTTTCATCGCTTGATCTATCGCGACGTTAGACAGGATTGACAAGATTTACAAGATTAGCAGGATATGAAGAGACATCTTGAAAATCATGCCAATCCTGAAATCCTGTCAAAGGGCCATCTGCTACGTGTACTCGGCGTTGGCTTTGGTCTCGCAGTAATCATCGGAAACACGATCGGCGCCGGGATCTTTCGAACGCCCGGCACGATCGCCGCGCAACTACCCGAGCCCACACTCTTTCTTCTGATCTGGCTCGCCGGCGGTGTTTACGCATTCCTTGGCGCAATCTCCCTCGCCGAACTCGGCACGATGCTCCCACGCTCCGGCGGTCAATATGTGTTCTCGCGTTATGCGCTCGGCGAGTACGCGGGTTTTATCGTCGGCTGGAGTGACTGGATTTCATCGTGCGGCTCAACTGCCGCAGTCGCGTTGCTGATTGGAACGTTCTCGGGCGCACTCCTGCCCGCGTTAGACGGAAAGGCGCCCGGTGTAGCCGCCGCAGTGACAATCGTGTTCGCAATGCTGCAATGGCGCGGCATCGTCTGGGGCAGCAACATTCAAAATCTCACGAGCCTGCTCAAAGCCCTCGCCTTCCTCGCATTAATCGCCGCAGCGTTCATGCTGGGAGGCGGCGGTGCGCTCGCAAACCCTCAGCCCTCAAGCTCAACCGTGACGATCGCCGCGATCGTTGTTTCTCTGCAAGCCGTCATCTACACCTACGACGGCTGGAGCGGCGTGATCTATTTCTCGGAAGAAGTGCGAGAACCAGCGCGCGACATTCCCCGCGCGCTATTCGGGGGCGTCGCAGCGGTTACTGCAATCTACCTGCTCGTCAATCTTGCACTGCTTTACGTGTTGCCCGTGTCGCAGATCGCGGGGCAGGAGTTCGCCGCAGGCACCGCCGCAAACGCAATCTTCGGCGCGCACGGCGACACGATCTTTCGCGTACTGACAATCGTGTCGATGCTGAGCGGAATCAACGCGCTTCACCTGATGGCGACGCGCGTGCTCTTTGCGATGAGCCGTGACGGTCTATTTACACGAAGGGCGGCGGCAGTGAACGAAGGCGGCACACCGAACGTCGCGCTCTTCATGAGCACTCTGGTCGCCGTGCTGTTCATTCTCCTGGGCCAGACGTTCGATCGAGTAATCGCCGCCCTTGCGTTTTTCTTCGTCGCCAACTACATACTCTCGTTCATCTCGCTCTTCGTACTTCGCCGGCGCGAGCCTGACAAACCTCGCCCGTATCGAGCGTGGGGATACCCGGTCACTCCAGCACTCGCCTTGCTCGGTTCACTGCTGTTCCTCGCCGGCGCGATACGCGCTGAGACGAGAAACAGTTTGTATGCGTTCGGGTTATTGGCGGTGAGTTATCCGGTGTTCCGGTTGTTGAAACTGCTCAGATGATGCGGCAGCCATCGTTGTCAACGTTAAGCGTTCTTACGGTCGACTCGATCTGATGCGCACGAAAACAACCCTCAATCTGTGCACCAATCTCACGATCGTTATCGTCCACTAACGCTACGATACTTGGACCAGCGCCACTCAACGCGACGCCCAGCAGGCCCGGCATGTGGGGGAGGGCGAGAGCTTCAGCTAATCCGGGTACGAGTGATTCTCTTTGCGGCTGGTGCAATCGATCGCGCATGGCTTCCCAGAGCAGCTCGTATCGTTGTTGCGCGAGGGCGGCTGTAAAGAGCGCGGTTCTTTGCAGGTTGTGGACCGCATCTGCGCGTGTAACTGTTCGCGAAAGAGCCGCGCGTGCGACGTGTGTTGTCAACTGCGTGTGAGGCGAAACTACGACGACGCGAATTTGCGACGGCCACTCGAATTTCGCTGATACAACTGTCCCATCGCCACGCACAGCACTCACCAAAAAACCGCCAAAAAGCGCTGCCATGACGTTGTCGGGATGTCCTTCAAATTCCGTCGCGTAATTTTGAATCGATTGATCAGGGATGTCTCGTTCGGTGATCAATCCGGCGAGTTTGATGCCCGCAATGATCGCCGCGCCGCTGCTTCCAAGACCACTGGCGAGCGGTATTTCGTTGTGCACTTGCAGCTCGATTGACGGGAGCGAGAGTTGTTCGCGTCGAGCGACGAAACTCATCGCCCGATAGATCAGGTTGACGGAGTTGCGCGGGAGTTCTTCGTTCTCTGTCGCGCCTGTCGTGATGACGCGGCATGGCTCGGGACTGTCCGGCACGACCGTCGCGCGGACGGTCAGGTAGAGATTGAGTGCGAGGCCGAAGCAATCAAAGCCTGGACCAAGATTCGAAGTGGAACCTGGAACGCGAACTGTCGCATCCATAGACGAGTTCAGAGTTCAAGCTTTAGCTTGTTCAGAAGCAACCTAAAGGTTGAACTCTGAACAGGGTCTTTTACAACGATCGGGGAGTTTGTAAAGCTTCCACGAATCGCTTCGCCATCAGGCGCGATGAGCGTTTCGCCGTGGTATCGCATCACGTAATCAGTGTCTTTCAGCAAATGACCCGTAAGCACGGCTACGACTGTCTCGTTCTCCAAAATTGCACCCTGCGTAACGAGCTTGCGAATCCCTGCCACCGTCGTCGCAGAAGCGGGCTCACAACCGATTCCATCACGGCCGATCACAGCCTTTGCGTCCGCGATCTCGTGTTCGGTGACTGTTATAACGCTGCCGCCCGTTTCCTGCACTGCTCGCCACGCCTTCTGCCACGACACCGGCGCTCCAATCTTGATCGCAGATGCTAACGTCTTTGGATGCTCTTCGTTCACAAACTCGGAATTGCTCTCCGAGTAGAAGCGTGCGAAAGGCGCGGCGCCTTCTGCCTGCACCACCGTGATTTTAGGTTGTCGATCGATCAAACCGTTTTCCAAAAGTTCGCGAAAGCCCTTACCGAACGCGGAACTGTTGCCGAGATTTCCGCCGGGCATAACCAGATGATCGGGCACGCGCCACTCGAGCTGTTCAGCCAGCTCAAACGCGACTGTCTTTTGACCTTCAATGCGAAAAGGATTGATCGAATTGACGAGATAGATCGACGGATCCTCCGCGAACTCGCGGATGACGCTCATGCATGAATCAAAGTTGCCCTCGATCTCGAGCACCTTCGCGCCGTAATCAAGCGCCTGGGCCAACTTCGCATGACTCACCTGCCCCTCGGGGACGATGATCGCGCAGAGAAGATCTGCACGCGCGGCGTACGCAGCCAGACTTGCGGCCGTGTTTCCGGTGCTGGCGCAAACGACGAGACGGGCGCCGAGTGACAGCGCCTGCGTGACGGCGGTGGTCATGCCGGTGTCTTTGAACGAGCCGGTTGGATTTGCGCCCTGGTGCTTGAGTCTTAATTCGGGCAGACGGCAGTAATCAGCGGAGCGAGGCGCGGTGTAGAGCGGCGTGTTGCCTTCGCCAAGTGAAACGATCGATGTGCGGTCGTCGAAAGGCAGAAACTCACGAAAACGCCAGACGCCACTACGATCGCGAACATCGAGCGAGGACGATCGAGATCGCCATATCTCGCGCAACGCGGTCGGGTTGGTTATTCGATCGGATCGCTCGATATCGAGCAGCCCGCCACAACGCGAGCAGACGTAAAGCCGATCGTCGAGATTGTATTCGGCGTGACAGCCGGGGCTGATGCAGCGCTGGATGAACATAAAAATAGGTCCTATAGGACATATAGGACCTATTCCAGGAAAAGGCAATCGAAACAGGCTTAGAAACTAAACCGAATCTGCGCGTCGATGCGGCGATTGTA
>DASUPZ010000196.1:0-8483 GCA_036280855.1 Pyrinomonadaceae bacterium
ATAACTGGCCTCGCGGTTGAGCGTCTGAAACAGGTTGGCATTCCGGCAGAAGTGGTCGTGACGAGAGGCGACGCACGGCATTTAATTCCGTTCTTCGCGCGAAAGTGGTCTTCCGATTTGATCTTTGTCCGCGCTCACGTCCGCAAGGACTTGTTTCACTGGATGCTGGGCAGTGTAGCGAGAGCTGTCGTGACTGACGCGCCTTGCACCGTTCAGATCGTTCGCGATGTCGAGCAAGGTCGGGAACACACTCTGCACAGCGGAAGGAAGGTGCTGCTCGCCACAGACGGCTCGAAAACTTCGCTGGCAGCGGCTCACGCACTGGCCGCGCGACCATGGCCGGAAGGAAGCGAGTTCAGAATCGTGAGCGTCGAAGAGCCGTGGGCGATCAAGTCGTCCAGGCTGGACCCTCAGGAAGCTATTGCCGGCGTCGAACAAGTGCTGACTTCCGCGGGATTGAAAGTGAGTGGAGCGGCGCTCTCCGGTAACGCAAAGGAGGTCATCCTGGAAGAGGCACGAACATGGGGTGCCGACCTGATCGTCGTGGGTTCACACGGGCGGCGTGGGTTCAAGCGATTCCTGTTGGGGAGCGTCTCCGAAGCGGTTGCGATGAACGCGCATTGCTCTGTTGTTGTGGTGCGCGACGCGGCGCGGGCGTCGAGGAAAGCACGGGCGGCATCAGGTTGAAGATCGAATTGGAGGAAGCTATGGTCAAGCAAACTGAAATCTATATCACCGAGCCCGATCATGAACGGCTTACGAAGTTGATCGAGATCGCTCGCGAGCGCGAAGGCGACGCGAATATTAAACACCTCGACAGTCTGGAAGAGGAGCTGGAGAGGGCAGAGGTGGTCCAACAAAAAGAAGTTCCACCTGACGTCATCACCATGCGCTCGACAGTGCGCCTGAAAGATATGGACACGAGTGAGGAGATGACTTATCAACTGACGTTTCCGACGGAAGCAAACTACGACGAGGGCAAGATTTCCGTTCTGGCGCCGGTGGGAACGGCGATGCTCGGCTACCGGCGTGGCGACGTGATCGAGTGGGAAGTGCCGTCGGGCGTTCGGAGGCTGAAAGTTGAAGAGATTCTCTACCAGCCGGAATCAAAGGGTGAGTATCACCTATGAGGAAGGCGAGCCGCGGATGACACGGATTTTAAAATCCGGATTTAAATCGGATTAAGATCCGCGTCATCCGTGGCCGATTTGGACTGTCAGCATCGAAACTGATCCTCCGTCGAATCCCTCCACCGGGAAGCTGACCTCGTCGCCATCTCTCTTTTGCGCAATCACATACAGAAGAGGCAGATAATGATCGGGTGTCGGGACTGACAAAGTGGCGTCACGCCCTAATGTTTCATACGCGATGAGTGGCTCATGATGATCGGCGAGCAGCAGCTCGCGCGCTCGTCCCTCGAAGCGCACGGCCCAGTCGTAGGGTTTGATTTGACGACGGCCCCAGCCGTAAGCGTGCAGGTTATGCACAAGGTTGCCGCTGCCGATGATCAGCACGCCTTCGTCGCGCAAGCTGGTGAGCCGCTTCGCGATCTCGTAGTGAAACTTTGCTGGTTGCGTCTCGTCGATGCTCAGTTGAATAACAGGCACATCTGCATTACTGAAGACATGACAGAGCACGGACCAGGTGCCATGGTCCAGGCCCCAGCGTTTGTCCAGGTTCACTGAGAGCGGGGCGAGCAGTTCCTGAACGCGGCCTGCCAGTTCCGGGTCGCCCGGCGCATTGTATTTGACCTCGAAGAGCTTTCGCGGAAAACCGCCGAAGTCGTGAATGGTGCGCGGCGCAGGCATCGCGGTGACCATAGTGGCCGGAAGATACCAGTGGGCCGAAACCGAGAGCACGGCACGAGGGCGCGGCAACTCTTTGCCGATCGTGGCCCAGGCTTCCGTCCACGGATTATGGTCCAATGCGTTCATCGGGTTGCCGTGCCCGAAAAAGATGGCAGGCATGGGGTTCGCCATTCTCAATCCCTCCTCACTTCGTTCAGAGTTCAAGCTTTAGCTTGCTCGTGGGCAACCTAAAGGTTGAACTCTGAACGAAACTGCACAACTCTTTATTCCTCATTGGGACCAGCGGCCGCAACGGGCAGTTGCCACCCGCGACGGATCGCGACCAGACGAAGACTGAAGCAAATAAGTGCTCCCAGTACCGCAGTTATCAGAGGTGCAATGCCTAGCTGATGGCCAATCACTACTACGACCGCACCCGTGAGCGCTGCGACCGCATACAGATCTGCGCGCAGTACGTGGGGAACTTCCGCTACCAGAACATCACGCAACATTCCGCCGCCGATTCCGGTAAGCATTCCGAGCAGCGGCGCCATCGCGGGATGCAGCCCATAGCCCAGGGCCTTTTGCGTGCCCGTGACGGCAAAAAGCCCCAGCCCGGCCGCATCGAAAAGCAGTACGAGATTGCGTACTCTCGACAATCGCGTGCTGCGTGGCAACCAGATGAATATCAGCAAACCGGCGAGCACCGCCGCGGCCATGTAACGCCAGTCTCTGATAGCTGCCGGCGGCACCGAATCGATCAGAAGATCGCGCATGATGCCACCCGCGCTGGCTGCGGCAAACGAAAGTACGAGCACGCCGAAAATATCCAGACGCCGCTTGACTCCGATGGCGGCGCCGCTGAGTGCAAACACAAACGTGCCGATGAGATCGAGCACCAGGAGAGTGCCCGTCGCGTACTCCTTAAATGCTGCCGTCAGTTCGTTCAAGATTTCAACTCACGCTCGCTCGCCGGTCGTCTTTGGGTACGGTCACTACGATCGCGATTATCGCTACCACCACCATTAAGACGTTGAACAGCAATGCCACTGCGGCTGCGAATCGAATCGCGAAGTTGTCAGTTCTTCCGAGAAACAGATCAGACATCGCGGTGAACGTCGTATCGACTTCGCTAAGCGCAGTGAAAAGCGCCGCGGAGATCGCCACACCGAAGGCAGCACCAAGTGATGACGCCATCTTGTAGATGCCGGAGGCGGCGCCTGCCTTCTCGTCCGGCACATTCGAGAGCGCCGCATCGGTGGAAGGGGTGGCGTAAAAGCCCAGCCCGATCCCAAACAGAGTGAACCCGATAAAGGCCACAATCATATACTGGCGCGCCAGCAGGAACGTAAACGTCGTCAGCAGAATTCCGGCCGCAGTGATAGCACAGCCTATCAGCATTGGCTTTCGCGCGCCCATCTTCTGAAGCAGCTTTTCACCGACACGAATGGTGCTCAGGATTGCGACAAGATAACCAACGGTCAGCAGTCCGGATTGCAATGACGACAGCCCAGCGCCTTGTTGGACCAGGGCGAGGGCGACGAGCAATGTTCCCGCAGCGCCGTTGAGCAGAAAGTTTGAGAGAGTCGCGCCGGCGTACGTCATGTTCTTGAACAAGGTGAGGTCAACAAAGCCGTTCGGGTTTCCTGATTCAATCTTGAAGAAGAACACAGCGGCGATGACGAACACGATCGCGAGTGTCACGATCACAGGGTTAAGCCATCCGAGCGCCGCGCCTTGTCCGATGACGACGTTCACGGCGACCATCGCAACGATAAAAGCAGCGAAGCCATACCAGTCAAAGCTACTCTCTCGCGTTGACTTGACCTTGCTCTCCGGAGTGCCTTTGATCAAAAGGAAACTGACGACCGCAACGATGATCGAGATCCAGAAGATCCAGCGCCATCCGAGTGACGAGGCAACGAGACCGCCGAAAAGCGAAGCGACGCCGGAGCCGCCCCACGAGCCCATGGACCAGTAGCTGAGTGCACGCTGGCGGTCCTTGCCGTCGAAGTATGCCTTCACGAGCGCGAGCGTTGCGGGCATGATGCAGGCGGCTGAAAGGCCCTGAATGATGCGTCCGGCCATCAAAAAGCCAACGGTGCCGGGCGGGGAAAGCGCGATTAGAAGCGAACCCACCATGCCGAGCACCAGGCCGGCGTAGGTGAGTTTCACACGACCGAGCCGATCGGCGAGACTACCTGCAACGACGACGAAGATGCCGGAGAACAGGGCAGTGATGCTGACGGCAATGTTGGTCAGGCTCTCACTGATCCGCAGTTCATCGCGTATCGTCGGCGCAACGTTCAGCGTCGTCTGCGCGAAGAGCCAGAAAGTGACGACCGCAAGCACAATTCCAAAGATGAGTTTGTTGCTGCCTTGATACTCATCAGGAACTGCGGCCGCAGTTGTGGAAACCATGACGCGACCTCACTTTGCAAGGTACGTAAGTGCCGCAACTACCAGGGCCCGTGTGCCGGTGGATAGCGTCGGCTCGATGACAGGCGCAAAGAACTCCGAGTGGTTCACAGGGATGTCCTGCTCGACCCGGCCTGCCTTGAGAGCTTGCTCGTACTTCTCCGGATCAATACACCCAACACCCCAGTAAGTGTAGGGAGTTCCTAACGCATCGGGGATGTGGCTGAAGTCTTCGCTCGCAGTCACACGTCCGAGATCGAAGACGGTTTCTGATCCGAAATGGCTTCGAAATGCTGACGCGACTTTTTCCGTGACTTCAGGATCATTCTCAGTGAGCGGATACTGATCGTAGTACTCAAACTCCGGCGGACGTGGCGAACCGGATGCCTCACACTCGGCCCTCACCATGCGCTCGATGCTGTCGATCATTCGCTGGCGCACGGCCATGTCATAAGTCCGCAGGTTGACGAGGAGCACCGCGCGGTCTGCGATGATATTGCTCTTCGTGCCGGCCACACTGCTGCCTATAGTCAACACTGCAAACTCGCCGGGCTTCGTCTCGCGCGAAACGATTGTCTGGAGGCGCAGCACAACATGTGCGGCCAGCACCACAGGGTCGACGCTGTTATGAGGCATCGAGCCATGCGACCCTTTGCCGTGGAGGGTGATGCGGATGCTGTCGCCGGCGGAGAGGACCGGACCGACTTGAGTGCCGATCTTTCCCGCGGGGTAGGCAAGCACGTGCTGCGAGAATGCGACATCGGGTTTCGGAATCCGTTCGCGCAAGCCGTCATCCACCATCGCCTTTGCGCCGCCCGCGACTTCTTCGGCGGGTTGGAACAACGTGATGAATGTGCCGCCCCATGAGTCGCGAGCCTTAGCGATCAGTTCCGCTGCACCGAGCAAACACGTCACGTGTGCGTCGTGACCGCATGCGTGTGCGACGCTCATGTTTTCGCCCGCATCACTGGTCGTGGTCACGGTCGAGGCGTATGGCAGTCCAGTGTTTTCCTTGACTGGGAGTGCGTCCATGTCCGCGCGTGCAAGCACGGTTTGTCCCTCGCCGTTCCGTAGTATGCCGACGACCCCGGTTCGCCCGATCCCTTCGATGACTTCGTAACCGAGTTCTTTGAGTTTCGATGCCGCGAGCGCGGCGGTTTTGGTTTCCTGAAAACTCAGCTCGGGTTGCGCATGGATCTGTTTGTACACATGTTCCTGCCAACGCGACGTCGCCTGGAGATCCGCGAGCACGTCTGTTACTCGAGAGATAGGGGCAGTCATGATTTTTCTGCGCCGATCCGCTGGGCCCAGTTCACTAGACTTTGAAGTAGCTGACGCATCAAGTCCTTTGTTGTTTCGTCGGTGAGATTCCCCTCTGCGTCGAACCGCTTTGAAGCATTGGAGATCATCACCTCCGGCTGGTTAACGGCGAACATGTTGAGAAAGACGAACATCTGCCGCAGATGGTATTGCGCTCGCGCAGTTCCGATGGCGCCGATTGAAGCACCCATGATCGCCGCCGGTTTCCCGTTCCACGCACTGTCGCCGTAAGGTCTCGATGCCCAGTCAATCGCGTTCTTCAAAACTCCCGGCACTGAGTAGTTGTACTCCGGCGTCACGATCAGGATCGCGTCCGCTTCGCGTATACGCCGCTTCAACTCAACAACTTTCGGAGGCGGGTTCTGCTCGTCATCCTCATTGAAGCCGGGGAGCCCGTCAATCTCAAAGATGTCGATCGTTGCGCCTTCAGGCACAAGCTGTGTTGCCGCGCGCAGGGTGGCGCGATTGTACGATTCGCGGCGAAGACTGCCCGCGATGCCGAGAATGCGAATGGGTTTGCTCATTATGCTCTCCTTGCGTTGGATGTGATTAGTTATGGGTATCGCACGACTGCCGGACCCGAATCGGGCAGCGGGATGAACTCCGTCTCTTCGGGGACCCGCGCGAACCGGCCTTCTCTCCAGTCTTCTTTCGCTTGCTCGATCCGCTCCTTCGAACTCGAGACGAAGTTCCACCAGATGTGGCGCGCGCCGTCCATCGGCTCTCCGCCCAGCAGCATCATCCGCGCGGGCTCATGCGCGCGCAGTATGATTTCCGCGCCAGGCTTAAAGACGAGAAGTTGCCCGGCCGTGTAAGTTTCGTCGTCGGGTAGAAGTTGGACCACTCCTTCGACGATATATGCGGCACGCTCCTCATGCTCGACTGGAATCGAGAGACGCGCGCCCTCTACGAGGGTGATGTCCGCGTAGAACATCGACGAGAGTGTTTGAACAGGGGACTGAGCACCGTAGAGCGATCCAGTGATAAGACGCATGCGCTTGCCGTCGCCTTCGACAACCGGCAACTCGTCAGCGCCGTAATGAGTGAAGGCAGGATCTGACTCCTCGTATCTTTTCGGCAGAGCGACCCATGACTGAATCCCGAAGAGTGCGGATCCTGAGAGTCGCATCTCCGGTGGCGTTCGTTCGGAGTGTGCGATGCCGCTACCGGCTGTCATCCAGTTAACTTCACCGGGGCGAATGGGTTGGACCATGCCCAGGCCGTCGCGGTGCAGGAGTTCGCCTTCGAAGAGATAGGTTACGGTGGCGAGACCGATGTGCGGGTGTGGAGCAACGTCGAGCCCACGATTAACCTGCAGCACTTCCGGTCCCATCTGGTCCAGGAAAATGAAAGGGCCGACCATGCGTCGCCTGGCGGAAGGGAGTACGCGGCGGACTTTGAAGTCGTCGACGATCTCCCTGACGCGCGTAGCGATGACGAGTTCCAGATTGGCGGTCATTACAACACTCCTATATATTCTTCATACAAACAAAAGATGTAACGTTCATCACGATAAGATTTCATCGTGTACACAGCGGCGGCCTTTAGACAGTAAATCCTGTCTAAAGGTTCTATCGAGGGAAGGCGAGTCTCATCATGTCCACTATCAGCGAAGTGTTTCTTCCCGGCGTCGGGCGAAAGTTTCAAATAGAGACGATGACCGGCGACCGGCTCGTGATCGTCATTCACGACGACGGCCTGCGCGAACTCTACCATTTCACGCGCTCCAACCTGGACCGCCCCGCCTCAGTTATGAGGCTTTCCGACGGCGAGGCGCGGCAGATCGCCGGGATTATCGGCGGCCTGACTTACGTGCCGCGAAGTCTGCCAATCGCGGAAGTGATTCTCGGCGACCTCGTGCTCGAGTGGTTCACGATTGAACGAGGCGCCGCATGCATCGGCAAAACCATCCGCGAACTCGGAGCTCGCACTCGTACCGGCGCATCAATCGTTTCGATTATCGAACCCGACCAGACCACGCGCACTAACCCCGAAGCCGAGACGGTTTTGAACGAGGGCGCTACGCTGATTGTCGCAGGCGATAGACGCACAATAAACGCCTTGAAGACACTGCTGGTTGAAGGAAGTGCAGGGTGAGCTGTGGATAACATCATCCTGGAAATCGGTTTGGCGCTGGGACTGATCACATTTGCGATCGCTCTCGCCAACAAACTCGGCTTGTCCAACATTCCGTTCCTAATCCTCATCGGAATCGCTGTTGGACCACATGCCCCGCAGTGGGGCGTCTTCGACTTCCGCTTCATCGAAACCGATTCACTCATCGCGTTCATGGGGCGTTTCGGCGTTCTCTTCCTGCTCTTTTATCTCGGTCTGGAAGCCAACCTCACACGCTTGATCGAGGCAGGGCGCTCGATCCTCGTGGGCGGGTCGATCTATGTCGGCATCAATTTCACCGCAGGTTTCACTTACGGTTATCTCACCGGTTTTCCTTTGCGCGAAGCGCTGATTATTGCCGGGTTGACGACTGTGTCGTCGAGCGCCATCGTCGCCAAAATTCTCTTCGACTACCGGCGCATGGCAAACCCCGAAACGCAAATCGTGCTCGGCATCACGATGTTCGAGGACGTGTTTCTCGCAGTTTATCTTTCGCTCATCTCCGGCATCGTGCTGAGCGGTGCGACGTCTTTTACCGGTGTAGCTTCGTCGGGCGGCATCGCGCTTGGGTTTATCGTCGGACTGATAATCATAGGACGATGGGCGACGCCGCTCTTGAATCGCCTGCTTCGAATTTCGTCGAGTGAACTCTTCGTCGTCCTGGTATTCGCGTGCCTGTTCCTGCTCGCCGGACTCGGCGAAACGATCCATGTTGCCGAATCGATCGGCGCGTTGCTGCTCGGATTGATCTTCGGCGAAACCGAACACAGCGAACGAATGGAACGGCTCGTAGTGCCGTTCCGCGATTTCTTCGGCGCGGTCTTCTTTTTCGGATTTGGTCTT
>DASUPZ010000197.1:0-4344 GCA_036280855.1 Pyrinomonadaceae bacterium
CGGCCGTTACTCAGAACATTCGCAAGGAAGCTCGATATGTCAGCAGCTACAGCGCCGATCGACTCAATCCCCGACTTCAGTATTTATCACAAGCTGAACAGCGTTTGGCACAGGCGCGCACTGAATCTGTTCATGTTCATCGTGTTGGCCCATTGGGCTGAACACCTGGCGCAGGCTTATCAGGTTTACGTATTGCGCTGGCCGCGGCCACAGGCGGGAGGTTTTCTTGGTCTGTTTTTTCCGTGGCTCGTGAGTTCCGAGCTCATGCACTACGCTTATGCCATCGTGATGCTGGTTGGTCTCTGGACACTCAGAAGAGGGTTTTCCGGAACCTCACGTAAATGGTGGACCATCGCTCTCGTGATCCAGTTTTGGCATCACGTCGAGCATGCGGTTCTGCAATGGCAAGCCCTGACACATGACTACTGGTTCGGCTCACCGGTGCCGGTCAGTTTCCTGCAGATGCTGCTGCCGAAGTTTCGAGTAGAAATACATCTCTTCTACAACGCGATCGTGTTCATTCCGATGATCATCGGCATGTACTATCACGTGTTCCCGCCAAAGGGAGAAGCAAGCATCACGTGCAGTTGCTCGCTGCGGCGAGAACCAATCGAGGCAATGGCTGCCTGACGTGTTCAGTAGTTCGAAAATAACAAACGGTTTGGAGTTTCCTGCCCGGGATTACTGACTACACCCGCAGTCGACCTGCCGACGAGCGCTGCGCGGACCTCGGCGGGCGAAGCAGACGGATTGCTCTGCAGGTAAAGCGCGACGACCCCGGCCACGTGCGGTGATGCCATTGACGTGCCTGTCGCGGTTGCGATCATCAGATCGCCGCCGATCCAGGCCGAGGGAATGCTCACGCCGGGCGCAAAAAGATCGAGGGACGAACCGTAGTTAGAGAACTCCGCTCGAACGTCGTGCCGGTCCGTCGCGCCGACTGTTATCGCCTCCGCCACGCCTGCCGGAGAATAATTTGCCACGTCACTGTTACCATTCCCCGCCGCTACCACGTACGTCACACGCGCTCTGATTGAATTTCTGACTGCCGCGTCGACGGCTCTGTGGCTGTTTCCACCAAGACTCATATTGGCCACCGCCGGCTGGCCCTGTTGCTGCGGCTGCGTGCGATGCCACGTTACGAAGTTGACTCCGTCGATGACGTCCGACCACGTTCCGATGCCTTGACAGTTGAGCACGCGTACACCGAACAGGCGCACATTCTTAGCCACGCCGAAGGTTTGACCGCCGATCGTGCCGGCCACGTGCGAGCCGTGCCCGTTGCAGTCAACGCCGTTACCTTCGGGATCAACCGCATCGTAGACGGCGAAGGCACGCTCGCGGAATTCCAGGTGTGTGGGGAGAATACCGGTATCGATGACATAGGCGTTCACGCCCTGACCGTTGTTGACATACGCATACGACTGGTTAAGCGGCCGAAAACGCTGATCGATGCGGTCGAGTCCCCAGGATGCATTGGGCTGCGGATTCAGGAAGGCACCCGGATCGGGAGTCATGACAATCGGATCGGTGTCTGGCGTGCCAACCGCGATCGCGCCGTCCTCGATAACAAATGCAACCCGCGAGTCGTCGCTCATCGCTATTGCCTGCGCCTCGGTTGCGTTCAGGAGAAAGCCCTTGAGAGATGCGCTCCACGTGTCGCTGAAAGTGCCGCCGTAAGCAGCCGTCAACTGCGTGGCTGTTGTAACCACCTGTGGCTCGGTGGGAACTGGTCCTTCCACTTCGAACGTCGAACTCGACTCGGGAGCGATCATCGCCGAGTCGGCTGAAGACGAAGCGCTCTTGAAGGCCGCTATTGGTGTTGCGGTAGGAGTCGCGATGGGACTAAAGTCAGTGGTCGCCAGCACAACGATATAGCGGTTGGGGATCGCATTGGGGACCTTTTGAAACTTGCCGGGCGCGCCCAGAGTCTGGCTGTTAACAGACAGATAAGGAGATGGCGCCCAGTATAAACAAGCGACAGCGAGCAGCAGAGCTAGCGTCTTCCTCATTAATTTTCTCCTAAATCTGGGCTGACCCGTGTGAGGTCGGGTTTATGTGTTAGTGGGCCATCTTACCACACACAGAATCGCAGAAGTGTTTTAACTTTCTCAGCGGTGGCACGTCCGCTCACTTCTAAACTTCCAAAAATGCCACGGCACGCAAGGCAGCAGGTGCGCTGAAATGTAGACCATGCGAGGTCACGTGGGCAGGAACGCAAGGTGAACAGAGTCTCCACAGAAGAGGTGCTGAACAAGGCCTACCGCCTCGCGTACTTTCTCCATCAAGACAAAGGGATCGCGATCCGGATCGTCGTCTCTGCCACACTCAAGTTGAATGTTGCGATGGCAGTTCAGATCAAGCGGCTGTCCTACAAGCCCGTGGGGAGATTTTCACACGGAGAGTCGCGCCGCACTGACGGCATCCGCAACAAAGCGCTGTTCAGCGATCTTCACCTGCTCCAGCGTCTCATATATGGCGAGTCCGAACCCTACGAACTCCAGAAGGAGCGTGCGGCCCAAAGCGTTCCCACTGACGGCGACCCAGCGCGTGAGGAAGACCTTCTCGTTTACTTCATCAAGCACCTCGTGAGAATTACGACAAAGCGGAACGCCTTCTACGTCACACTCGGTGTCAGCCGCCTCCTACACAACTACAGCACGGTTGAAACCATGGAAATTTATAACGCAGTGATCGGTGAGCCTGAGCGAGCGAAAGACGATTATTATTATCGCTCGCGTAAAGCCATCTTGATGCACGAAATGTATCAGCGCTTTGGTGAGTTGATCCGGGCCTCTCGCCAGCGGGGAGGCGAAGAGAGGTTCGAAACTCAGCAAGGCTCAAACGAACTACGTTCACTCATGAGAGAGTGCCTGCGCCTGTTCACCCCCTGGGACACGCAATGCTCTGTTCCACCTGACTTCGATCCGCTCAAGTCGGTGATTGATTCGCTTGCGTCGAAGAGTAGCACCGACGAAAACGAAGTCGAAGTCAATCGCATTCACGCGGTCCTGCATCCGGATTGTTTTGAGAGATTAGTCGCGGCGTTCGGCTATCGCTCGCCGGCGGAGCGGATGGAGTTGCCACGTTTTTTCATGGACCATGCGGATGATCAGTCTCCGCCGCGGCAGCGTAGCGCGCCGGCGGAGCTGAGCGCCGAAGAACTGGCTGAGATCAACCACATGTTTGACGAACAGGCCGGACGACGACGCAGATCGTCACCCAGCGGCGTGTTGCGGATCATGGTCGATGGAGTTGAACGGGCGAGGTTGAATCCTGCCGAACAATCGAGCATTAGTTTTAGCGTCGCAGAGGACGCAGAAATCATCGAAGTGAAGACGATGGACCAGCAGGGCGATCTTCTACTTGCGACTCACCTGCTCACGTCTTTTGAGAAAGATCCGATTGTCTCGTCGATCCGGTTGGAAGGCGGCCAGGACCTGTCGCTCAGTATTACAAGATCGAATGGCGGGGATGAACTCTTAGTCAAGTTTGGCTACCGGGAAACGGACGTGGGGAGAGTTGCGCGTTTGTGGTGGCAACGGCTCAGCCGTCTTTTAAGAGTGGACCAAACTTTGTGGGGCGGCGCAGGACTATCAGCGCGACACATCGTCGTTATCAGCGTGCTGGTTATTTGCGTGTCGAGCTTTCTCGGGTATTTGATACTACGGTCGCGCGAAACAGTTGGACCAGCGCAGACCAGCAACGTACAGACGCCTCCGCCTGCTCAAAACAGTTCCCTTCCTGACCCAGTCAACAAACCGGATGAAGCTGTCGCGAAAGCGTCGCCGGGACTGGACCGGCGCGCTTCTCCACCCGTTCGACGGGCTGACAGGCGCGAGGAAGACCTTGCCGCGAGTGCGTTGCGTAGCGGGAACGCGGTCCCCGATCTGAAGCTCAGCGAGGTCAAGAAGATCTACATCGAGATCCGAGGCGTCGGGGAAACTAATGAATTACGCAGCAACATCGTCGAGAGCCTGGGATCGAGCGGCATTGTTGCTGCCACCACGAATGCAGAAGACGCAGATGCAGCGCTTAAAATCGTGCTTTCACGTGCGGGCGCGTCGGCGCAACTAGTCAACGCGCGCGGAACAGTGCTTTGGCGTTCCGGTGAGATTCCCAAAGTGGTGCCGGAGATAGTTAAAGACCTACTGTCGGAGATCACGCGGGCGCGCGGCGGGAATTAGCCGCAGATTTACGCGGATGAACGCAGATCAGATCTGCGTTCATTCGCGTAAATCTGCGGCCTACTTCGGTTCACCCTGGAGCACGAAGCCGGCCCAGTAGTAAGGCGCCTGCCAGCGCCGCTCACGCCAGGTTGCGATTTGCGCCGCCCTGAGCGCT
>DASUPZ010000198.1:0-7714 GCA_036280855.1 Pyrinomonadaceae bacterium
AAAGCGGCGACAAGTCGCCGCACTCCAAGGAGCGCGTTAGTTCTACACGGCCTGCCGGACCTTGGCGATCGCGAGCACGAGCCGATCCCAACTGGCTTCCTGCGTTTCCAGTTGTTTACGGCCCACCCGCGTCAATTTGTAAAACTTTGCCTCACGGCCGGTATCGTGTACGTCCCAACGAGCGGAGACCCAGCCTTTTTGCTCAATGCGATAGAGCGCAGGGTAGAGCGAGCCCTGCTCGACGCTGAGCATCTCGTCCGAGAGCTGGCGAATGCGTTGAATGATGCCGTACCCGTGCAACTCTCCGAGGGAGAGTGCCTTGAGGATGAGCATGTCGAGTGTTCCCTGTAGCAGGTCTGCTTTGTCTTTTGCCACGTTGCGGCTCCTCTGAAACTGACGATACCTAGAAATGGTAGGCATGATACATAGCGATGCCTAGAGTGTCAAAGTGTCAGCCAGAATAGGTCCTATAGGACTTATACGACCTATGTTAGGCTTGAGCTATGAACATTGAAGCTTACTTGCAACGCATTAATTACAACGGTTCGCGCGAGCCCAATGCGAAGACGCTGCGCGCGCTTCAGGTTGCTCATCTTCAGGCTGTGCCCTTCGAAAATCTGAGCATTCATGCGGGCGAGCCGATCGTGCTCGAGGAAGACGCGCTATTCACCAAGATCGTCAATAACCGGCGCGGTGGTTTTTGTTACGAGGCGAATGGCTTATTCGCAGGGTTGTTGCGCGCACTGGGATTCGAGGTAGCGATGCTGGCGGCAGGAGTTGCCACGCGTGATGGCGCGTTTGGACCAGACTTCGATCACATGACGTTGATGGTCACGCTTGATGAGCGCTGGTTGGTCGATGTCGGCTTTGGCGAGTCGTTTGTAGAACCGTTACTACTCGATTCGCGCGAGGAGCAAGTGCAGGGAAGTCGCACCTTCCGCATCGTTGAAGACGGCACTCACCTGATTCTGATGCGACGTAACGAAGGTGAAGACTGGATCCCGCAGTATCGCTTCACGCTTCAACCCTACACATTTTCTGACTACGAAGACATGTGCCGTTTCCACCAGACGTCTCCCGAGTCGCACTTCACCAGGAACACGATCTGTTCGCGAGTGACGGAAGAAGGACGCATCACGTTGAGCGGCATGCGCCTGATCACGACGACTGGTCCTCAACATCTTCGCGACGAGCGAGATCTCTCGAGCAAAGAGGAATACGATCAAATACTGCGCGAACAGTTTGGAGTCGTGATGAAACACGGATGACATGGATTTTTAAATCGGATTTTTTATCCGCGTCATCTGTGTTAGCTTGTAGCATTATCACGGTCAGGGGAGGGGAATATGAGCGCACCACAAAGGCGAACAGATGATTTGCAGAAGCTTCGCGAACTCGTGAAGGAAATCGATTTTTGCATGTTGACGACAATCGATGAGAACAACGATCTACACAGCCGTCCGATGTCGGTGAACGGCGACATCGATCCGGACGGCGACCTTTGGTTTTTCACTAAGGTCTCGTCACACAAGGTGAGTGAGATCGCAAGGCTGCCAAAAGTGAATGTCAGTTTTGCAGACACGGAGAACCAGCACTACGTTTCGATCACGGGTACTGCACAGCTTGTGCGCGACCGCGACAAGATCGAAGAGCTGTGGAAACCCGAGTTCAAGATGTGGTTTCCCGAAGGCAAAGATGATCCTGAGATTGCGCTGTTGCGAGTCAATCTGGAGAAGGCTGAGTATTGGGACAGTCCGACAAGCACGACTGCGTACGCGCTGAACTTCCTATCTTCTCTGGTGACGGGGAAAGAGGCGGATTACGGAGAGAACAAGAAACTCAACTTTTGATTAACAGACAGGTATAGGTCTTATAGGTCCTATACGTCCTATAAGACCTATTTGCAATTAGACGTTGCGGCGCGTAACACTCGCAGCCACCGCCACGAGTTCCGCCAACTCCACCGGCTTCGGCACGTGCATGTCGTAGCCGGCGCGCAAGGCGTGCAGCCGATCTTCGGTGCGCGTGTAAGCGGTTAAAGCAACCGCCGCTACTTTACCGCCGCGACTCACCGGTAAACTACGAACCTTTCGAATCAGCTCGTAACCGTCAGTTCCAGGCATTCCGATATCGCTAATCAAAATATCCGGAACTCCCGAGATGATCGCATCGATCGCTTCCGCAGCGGATCCGGCAACTTCAACTTTCGCCCCGCAATATTCAAGTCCCTGCTTGAGCAGATCGCGAGTGTCAGGCTCATCATCGACGACGAGAATCCTCATCCCATCCAGACGATCGATGCAATCATTCGGCGGCAACAGATCTCTTGCAGCCGGGTGTACGCGACTGCCCGTCGGGTCAACCTGGTAAACAGGGCTGATGGGCAACATTACCGTAAACGTCGCACCTTGCCCTTCGCCGGGACTCGCTGCGCGCACTGTTCCACCGTGAAGCTCAACGAGATGACGCACGATCGCAAGACCAAGTCCCATGCCGCCGTGCTGCCGGCTGGTTTTCTGATCCGCCTGCCGGAAACGGTCGAACACGTGCGGCAGGAAGTCTGCTGAGATACCCTGGCCCGTATCGCTGACGATGATCTCGAGATGTGAATTCACTCGCTCCGATCGAATCTGAACACGTCCACCACGCGGTGTGAACTTGATCGCATTCGCGAGTAAATTCCAAACCACCTGCTGAAGTCTGACTGGATCGCCGGGAATCGAGATTGCACCGGTATCGATCACTTTTTGAACGCGCACACCCTTGGCTTCCGCCGCCGGTCTCACGGCCTCTACCGCAGCGTCGATAAACGAATTCGGATCGGACGGTCGCACATCCATGCGCAACTTGCCCGTGATGATGCGCGACACGTCGAGCAGATCGTCCACGAGCTGTGCCTGTGCTCGTGCGTTTCGTTCGATGGTGTCGAGCGCTTTCGCCGTGTTCTCGGGTGTGAGTTGGCCCAATCGCAGCATCCTTGCCCAGCCCAGAATCGCGCTCAACGGTGTTCGAAGCTCGTGTGAGATGGTCGCAAGAAACTCTTCTTTCAAGCGGCTCGACTCTTCAGCCTGGCGATACAAACGTTCGTTTTCGACCGCCGCCTGCTCGGCCTCCCGGCGCGCTTTCTTCGCCGCTTCATAGAGCCGCGCATTGTCCATCGCGATTGCCGCCTGCGAAGCAAGACCGGCGACAGTCTCTTCATCGCGCGCGGTAAAGACCGCGGGTTCGGGATGACCAAAAAACAGACCGCCTAGCACTTCGCCCGATCTCGAAATCACCGGAACAGCGAGGTAACTGGTTACGGGTAAATGGCCTTCAGGCATGCCGTAGTAAGGAGAGTTTTTGCCATAACGGGGATCGAGTTTTACGTTATCGACCCTGACAACACCTTCACCGCGGAACGTTGGACCGAAAAGGTCAGTCGCTCGCGGCATCGGAAAATGTACGAACGCGTCACGCGGTACGCCGGCCAGCGTGTAGAGCATGTACGACGCACCTTCTTCGTTCAGAACGTTATAGAAGAACGATCCGAAGCGAGCTCCGGTCAGAGTGGTGGCGGCGTCGGTTACGGCCTGAACCGTCTTATGAAGATCGAGCTCGGCTGAAATGATCTGGCCCATCTCGTTCAGTGTCCGCAATGCTTCGGCCTGGTCGCGCAACGTTTCTTCATTCAACTTGCGCGTCGAGATGTCCTGCAAAAACCCGAGCATGCCCACGGGTTCGCCTGAATCGTCGTAGATTCCACGTCCTTTTGCCGAAACCCATACCTCCGCGTCGTTATCATGCGTGACGCGATACTCAATGTCGTAGTCAACGTGTTCTGCCAGTGAGCGTTCGACAGCTTCCTTCGCGCGTTCGCGATCTTCTACCTCAATCAACTCGCGCATTTCGGTCCAGGTCATGGATGGACCAGCGGGTATGCCGAAGATGGCTGCGGCTGTCTCGGACAGCGTGACCACGTCAGTCTTTAGATCCCACGACCAGTCACCGAGTCGAGCAGCGGCAAGTGCGAGCTTCAGACGTTCGGACGCTTCGTCGAGCGCGTAACGCGCCTGACGTTGGTCGGTAATGTCACGCGCGATCTTGGAAGCGCCGACGATCTTTCCTCCGGGACCAATGATCGGCGACACGGTCAGCGATATGTTGATATGCCTGCCGTCTTTCCGGACGCGAATAGTTTCATAGTGTTCGATGCGGTCGCCGGCTCTCAGACGAGCGAGGATAGCTGGTTCTTCGTCTTGATGGTCTGCGGGGATCAGGATGGTGACGGGCTTGCCGATTATTTCGTCGGCGGTGTATCCGAAAATCCGCTGAGCGCCGTTGTTCCAACTCGTGATGATGCCGTCGAGGGTCTTGCTGATGATGGCATCCTCCGCGGACTCGATAAGCGCGGAAAGCCAATACGGCGCGAGCTCAGGGCTCTGAAGATTATTGATTGGCTCCTTTGTCAAACGGCTTTTTGACGGCTCGCCGGCACGTTTTTTGGACATTCTCGGTGAAACTTCGCGCGTTAAGGAGAGCAAACAGCGGGGGCTGCAGGGGGTAAACGGATTATAGCAAGGTATGTCAAAGCCGCAAAAAACACAAACAGCACGTCTGACAAACGTTCAGGCGTCTCCCTGGAGTGCGGTGACAAGTCACCGCTTTGGTCCCACCGCGAGCATGCAGTTTCTGCTTGGGACCAAAGCGCCGACAAGTCGGCGCACTCCAAGGAGACGCCCGTTTAGTTGCCCTGCGAGAGTTTGCCGATGAGCGTGAACAAGGGCAGGTACATCGCGATGACGATGGAACCGATGGTGATGCCGAGGAATCCGATCAGCAAAGGTTCGATCAGCGTCAGCAGGTTCGCGATTGCGGCGTCGACTTCGGCTTCGTAAAAGTCGGCGATCTTGCCCAGCATCGCGTCGAGCGCGCCGGTCTGTACGCCGATGCCGATCATCTGGGCCACCATGTGCGGGAACACCTCGGTCGCCTTTAGTGGATCGACAAAGCTTTCACCTCGCTCAACGCCGGCCCGCACTTTCGTGATCGCTTCTTCGATGATCACGTTTCCTGAGGTCTTCGCAGTGATATCCAGCGACTGCAAAATCGGCACACCCGAAGACAGCAACGTCGAAAGCGTTCGCGAGAATCGCGCGACTGCAATCTTCCGGAAGATGTCGCCGAGGATCGGCACTTTCAAAATCAGACGATCGATGATTTTCCGCCCGCCCGGAGTGCCGTAATAAAACTTGATCGCCACGCCTGCGGCGATCAACGAGACAAGTATCACCAGCCCGCCCCAGCCGGCGAGAAAGTCGCTGATGCCGACCACGATTCGCGTCGGTAACGGCAACTGTTCGCCTGGTCCAAGCAGACCGAGGAAGATGTTTTGAAACTGCGGAATCACGACGACCATGATCACTGCTACTGCCGCAATCGCCATTAAGATCACAGCGGTTGGATAGATCATCGCCGAGATGATGTCGCGTTTTAACTTCACGATCTTCTCGATGAACGTCGAGAGCCGTTGCAAAATCAGATCGAGAATACCGCCCGTCTCACCGGCCTCAACCATGTTTGAGTAAAGCTGATCGAACACGCGCGGATGGCGGGTCATCGCCGCCGCCAGAGTGGAGCCTTCTTCAACGTCCTGACGCACCTGCAACAGGACCTGTTGGAAATACTTGTTGTCCTGCTGCTGGGCCAGGATCTCGAGACATTGGACGAGGGGCAAACCTGCATCGATCATCACGGAAAACTGTCGCGTAAACACTGACAGGTCTCTCGACTTTACCTTCTTTCGCCCGCCAATCTTCGGAATGCCGATCTCGCGGCCTTTTTCCTTGACGGACGTCAGCGTCACTTGCTCGCGACGCAGGATCTGACGCAAAGCTTCGCGATTGTCGGCAACACGTTCACCGACAACGATCTCGTTCAGTTTGTTGCGGCCCTTGAAAACGTACGTAGGCATAGCTGTGCTCCAGAGTTGCTTATCTGTTTACGTTTGGCCTGGTCCCAATCGGTCGTGCCTGGGCGTACGGGCTCCCGTGCGGCTTGCCTGAATTGCCGGGGTTTACACCTGAGCCGCGATCGATCAGCTCGCGCAGCTCGTCCACGTTAGACGAACGTTGCAGTGCTGTATCCATAGTTATCTGGCGTTTGTGATAGAGCGTAGCCAGCGACTGGTTGAAGGTCTGCATTCCGTACTTGTCCTGGCCAGTCTGCATCATCGAGTAGATCTGGTGGACCTTGTCTTCACGGATCAGGTTGCGAATAGCGCCGTTGGGGACGAGGATTTCGAGCGCCATCGCTCGTCCGGTTCCTTCAGCGCGTGGCAGCAGCGCCTGGCAGAGAATTCCTTCAAGCACGAGCGAAAGCTGAGCACGTATCTGTGCCTGTTGATCTGACGGAAAGACGTCGATAATACGGTTGATCGTGGATGCTGCCGAGTTTGTGTGCAGTGTTGCGAGCGTTAAGTGTCCCGTCTCTGCGATACGCAACGCCGATTCAATCGTCTCGAGGTCGCGCATTTCGCCGACGAGCACCACGTCAGGGTCCTGACGCAACGCAGTGCGCAACGCCGCCGCGAATCCATGTGTGTCGGCGTTAACTTCGCGCTGGTTGATCAGGCAGCCTTTGTGGTTGTGAAGAAACTCGATCGGATCTTCGATCGTCAGGATGTGCTCGTGACGGTCGCGATTGATCTTGTCGATCATCGCCGCGAGTGTTGTCGACTTACCCGATCCGGTTGGTCCGGTCACGAGGATCAGACCGCGCGGTTTGTCGCAAAGCTGTTTGACTACGGCCGGAAGACCGAGATCTTCGAACGCTTTGATCTCATACGGAATCGCGCGAAAAACCGCGCCAACCGCGCCACGCTGGTTGAACAGGTTGGCGCGGAAGCGCGACAGTCCTTTGACGCCGAACGAGAAGTCGAGTTCGAGGTTCTCTTCGAAGCGATGTTTCTGCGCGTCGGTCAACACCGAATACGCGAGTTGCTTCGTGTCCGCAGACGTCAGCACGCGATAGCTCTCGAGCGGGCGAAGGTGCCCGTCGATTCTGACCTGCGGCGGCGAGCCGGTAGTAATGTGAAGATCCGAACCGCCGAGTTCGGAAAGCTTCCTCAGCAGTTCGGATAGTGAGATCTGGGGCACGGTTTCGTTCAGTCGCATCTAAGTCGTGTCTCCTGGTCGGGGATTCGAACTACTGTTCGCGGTTGCGCAACGACTCGATGAAGCGCTCGGCTTCAACTGTCATCCGCTCCGCAAATTCAACCGGTGCATCGGTGGTGAGCGCGTAAACCCGGCCACCAGCTTCCGTGAAGTAGAACGTCCACGCCTTCTCCGGTGTGAGCGCGTCTTTCGGCGTTCGCGCGGTAACGATAAACATGCGATGGCCATTGACCTCGCGCACGAAGTCGTTGACGACCCAGCCATTCGACGCAACCATCTTGTCGATCACGATCCGGCGCAGTTCGGAAACCGCCACTCCGCCCAGCATCTTCTTCTCTTCGCGAGAAGTAAGAAACGCCGGGTTCGGACGTGCCAACGCCACGACTGCCAGGTTCATTTGTCCCGGCGCTTTCGGAGCCGTTGGTCTGAATGCAGGATGTGCGGAATTTACAACTCGCGGACGCGTTTCACCGTTTGAAGTGGCCGGCGCCGCAACTGCGGTAGGTGCCGCCGCGAACGGCGCACTCGCCGCAACCATTGCCGGCGGCGGAAGTGTTTCA
>DASUPZ010000199.1:0-6398 GCA_036280855.1 Pyrinomonadaceae bacterium
GCGACCGTTTGCCGCTGAGAAGCGTTGGGTGGAAAGTGCGAACTCCTGAATTCCTTCCATTGAGAAATTCTGAAGAATGCCGCCGACGGCGTTGTCTTTGTTGTCGCCGCCGTCGATGGTGATGTTCAGGTTGCGACCTGTTGAACCACCGACTGAAAACGTGCCGACGCGCGCTTTCGTTGGGTCAAACGACGGTTGCAATGTGGCGCCGGGAATCAGGATCGCGAGTGATGCGAACGAGCGTCCGTTGACCGGCAGGTTTTCCAACCGGCGCTGGTCCACGACCCCGCTCACGTCTGTTTTGGTAGTTTCGACAAGTGGCAGGTTTTCGCCAGTAACGTTTACGACTTCTCCGATACCGCCGACTTTCAATTCGGGATTTACCGTAGTCCTTTGCAGCACGTTTACGACGACGGGTTCCTGAACGTACCTGGAAAACCCTGTGGCAGCAATTTCCAAACGGTAGTTGCCGGGGACAAGCTGACTGATTTCAAAAACACCATCAGAGCTGGTGTTGGCGGTGCGTTCGGCATTCGTTCCCATGTTCACCACCTTCACGGTGGCCCCGGGGACCAAGGCTCCTTTTTCGTCCTTGACCACCCCAGTGACTGTGCCTGTGTTGGAGGTCTGCGCGACAGCATCCGACATAGCTGATGAGGCGACGAGGAACGTCGCCAGAAGGGCCGAGAAAAGCCATCTCACTAAATAGCTAGTCTTCATGGTAATCGTCTCCTGCTAGATTTTGGAGCTAGTTTGCGGGGAGGATTTTGGGCGACTGTACTAACCGGTATTGCGTTACAAACAGACGTGTTGGCAACAAACATGCCTCACCCGAGGAGATCGAAAAATCGCGAAATCCGGCGTATTTTGACGAGTGATTTTAAGGAAATCCAAAAAACTGGACAGAATTACAGGATTTCTTGATTTACGGGTAAATCATTGAAAATCCGGAAATCCTGTCTAGTCGCGTGGTTTTACGTTCTCGCGGAGGAATTTGACGATGTCTTCCGTTGAGGTTCCGGGCAGGAAGATTTCGGCGATACCTTGTTCCTTCAGTCGTGGCAGATCTTCCTGTGGCACGATCCCGCCGACCAGGACCAGCACGTTGTCCATTCCTTTTTCACGGAGCAACTGAACGATGCGAGGGCAGAGCGTGTTGTGTGCTCCACTCAATATCGAAACGCCCACCGCGTCCACGTCTTCCTGAAGCGCCGCCGCCGCGATCATTTCCGGCGTCTGTCGCAGCCCCGTGTAGATCACTTCCATGCCTGCATCGCGTAGCGCGCGCGCAATGACTTTTGCTCCGCGGTCGTGACCGTCGAGGCCGGGCTTTGCGACCAGAACTCTGATTTTTCTATTCGACATTGATGATTATTAAAAGGCCGGCTCTTCGTAAATTCCGTAAACGTCTCGCAGCGCCGAGCAGATCTCTCCGAGCGTTGCGTACGCCCGTACTGCTTCGATGGTCGCCGGCATCGTGTTTTCATTTTTCTTCGCCGCCGACTGAAGTTTCTCGAGCGCGTTTGCAACCGCGCCTGAGTCTCGCTGCGCGCGCGTTTGCTCGAGCCGTTCAAGCTGGTGTGTACGTACTGACTCGTCGATCACGAGAATCGGAATTTCGGAAGGCTCGTTAGTCATCGCATACTTGTTGACTCCGACGATCACCTGTTCGCCGCGTTCGACAGCCTTCTGATACTGGTAAGCCGAATCCTGAATCTCACGTTGTGGGAACCCTTTTTCGATCGCGGCCACCATTCCGCCCATCGCGTCGATCTTCCGGAAGTAGTCGAGCGCTTCCTGTTCCATCTTTTCCGTGAGTGCTTCGAGATAGTAGGAGCCGCCGAGTGGATCGATTGTGTTAACCACGCCCGTTTCTTCGGCGATGATCTGTTGTGTGCGGAGTGCAATCAACGCTGCGCGATCCGTTGGTAATGCGAGTGCTTCGTCGTAAGCGTCCGTGTGCAAACTCTGTGTGCCGCCGAGCACGCCTGCGAGTGCCTGGATCGCAACGCGAACGATGTTGTTGAGTGGCTGTTGGACCGTGAGCGATACGCCCGCAGTTTGAGTATGAAAACGCATCTGAAGCGTGCGTTCGTAACTGCTGCCGAAGCGGTTCTTCATCTCACGCGCCCAGATGCGACGCGCTGCGCGGTACTTCGCGATCTCTTCAAAGAAATCGTTGTGCGCATTGAAGAAGAAGGACATGCGCGGCACGAAACGATCGACGTCGAGACCTGCTTCAACCCCCCACGTCACATACTCGATCCCATCACGCAACGTGAACGCGAGCTCCTGCACCGCGGTCGCGCCTGCTTCACGAATGTGATAGCCGCTGACTGAGACCGGGTTGTAACGAGGCACTCGCTCCGTGCAGAACTCAAACGTATCAACCACCAGCTTCATCGCCGGCTTGATCGGATAAATCCACTCTTTCTGTGCGATGTACTCTTTGAGGATGTCGTTCTGAAGTGTGCCCGAGATCTTTTCCCAGCGCGCTCCCTGTTTTTCCGCAACCACGAGATACATTGCCAGCAGCACGGAAGCGGGCGCGTTGATTGTTTGTGAGACGGTGACTTGTTCGAGCGGAATTCCGTCGAAGAGAACTTCCATGTCGGCAAGCGAAGAGACTGCCACGCCGCATTTGCCGACTTCACCTTCAGACAGCGGCGAATCGGCGTCGTAACCCATCAGTGTCGGCAGGTCGTATGCGACTGAGAGTCCCGTCTGGCCCTGTTGGAGCAGGTACTTGAAACGCGCGTTGGTTTCTTCCGGCGTGCTGAATCCGGCGAACTGGCGCATCGTCCAGAGCTTGCCGCGATAGCCCGTGGGATGAATCCCGCGCGTGTAAGGAAACTCACCTGGAAAAGAGATGTCGCGACGGAAGTCGAGGTCCGCGGTGTCAGTGGGCGTATAAAGGCGGTTGACCTCTTCGAGCGACACGGTTTGGAAACTCTTTTTGCGCTCGGGATGTTTGTCGAGGGCAGGCTGAAGAGTCTCGTGTTCCCAACGCTCTTTCTCTATCTCCGCTGGTGAGCTTTCTTTAATTTCAGGCATGCGCGAATCTTAGCGAATTGGCCGCGAAAAGAAAACTTTAGCCACGAAGAAGCACAAAATGCGCAAATGAGGAAACCGTTTTTGTGTTCTATGTGCTTTTTTGTGGGTTTAAAAGAGGGGGGCGCGGCTGCGATGGCAGTCACAGCCGCGCCAACTCGGAAGGTGACCCGGTTACGTGGATATCGAGCAGGGGACAACTATGGGCAGGTTTCGGCAGGCATAGAAATCGGTTCCTCCGTTCATTCGACGGGTACGACAAACTCATTGCTGCGGACCATGTTTAAGTGGGCGCGTGCCGCAAGTTCGATGGTCCGGGGATCTGTTCGAAGCCGTTGCACTTCGGCTTTCAACGACTGGTTAACGCTTCGCAAAGCCTCCACATCCGTCTGCATTACATTGAGTTGTTGTGCCGCAATCTGAACTTTCGCCCTGGTTCGCATGTTCACAGTCACACAAACAGCAAAGGTCGCCAGAAGAATCATTCCGAAAACTACCCATGAAGGAATTATTCCGCCACGGCGTCGCACCTCGGTGCGCGTCCCCAGGAGATCAATCGAGATCTGCTGCATAGACGCGATAGAAGAAGCGCGCGGCGCCACGCGTTGCGCCCTGATTCGTTCGTCAACCCAGTAAGAATTTGCGACCTTACTCACGTTCCGTTCCTCCCTGTCCCTTTGCCGATCAGATTCCGCTCAGTCCGTAGGTGAAGCTCCATGCCAACTGCGGCAAAGGTGAAGGCGGCGTGCCATTCCCCATGACCCGAATAGATTGTCATGCGCTCATAGTTAAGAGGCTGCTTAATAGAAAACTGTGGGTTTGGCCACAAGATAGCTGGTAGTTAGTGACCGGCAGCCCCAACTAAATGTACTTCGCGGCTTGTCAATTACTTGCCGCTCAACGACTTAGCGGCGAATAGGCCGGACTGTAGCATCGTGCTTAAAGCGTGTAAAGATATTTCTATTCAACGCTTTAAGTGCGTAAGTTGAACATTTACATGAACATAACTGCGCTTAAGCAGTCAATTTGGCGAACAGGCGGCGAACGAAAATCCGGAAGGTTTCGGGTGGTTTTCTTTGCGCTTCAGCGAGGCGCGCAATCGTGCTCGTGTTAAAACCTGTTGACAGGTACGGCTATCGGTAACTATTCTCCTAGCTGGGCTTCGTTACTTGTCCCAGCCCAGCACCCCTCATATTGAACTTAGGATTCCCAGCACTTTCAACGCACGCTAAGGAACTGTGCAGATGTCTGACTCTTCGGTGCAAAGCCCGGATGCCCCGGCTTCTGACGCCGGTCCACTTCAATTGCCCATAAGCTCAATCGTACGAGCCGTTTGCGAAGCCGCAAATGGTGGTCCCGATGTGCTTTATGAGGTCATGATCAAGATGAGCCTGATGGTGGAAGCTACCGCACCCACCTACGGCCTTTCGATCTGGGCCACTTCGGATGCCGGCAAACCAACATTGCGCTGGGCTGAAGGTCTCGAGGAAACCGAGATCGCGATTGGCGAAGCTGCCGTCGCGCAGATCTTTTCCAGCAAGGGACGGCCTGAGCCTGCCAAAGAAGGCGACCAGGCCATCTGCCTGTTGCTCGCACTCCCGTCGGCGCTGCGCGAGGGCGCGGCACTGTATGGCCGCTGTGTACGACCGTTGACCGCCCGGCAGGCAACGGAACTCAACGCGCTCAGCGACGTGGCCCACCTGGCCCACTCGCACCAGTCGTCCGGCGTTGCAGTCGCACCAGCGACCAAGCCGGCGAGTATGCCCACTGCGAATTCTTTGCCCGGCATGGTGTTCAGCAGTCGCGTGATGTGCGAGGTGGCGCGAAATATTGAACGTATAAAAGACTCGAATTCCACGATCCTCGTCACTGGCGAATCCGGAACCGGCAAGGAACTGATCGCGCGAGCGATTCACAGGCTGAGCCGCCGGTCCGAAAGCGAGTTCATCCCGTTCAACTGTTCTGCCGTTCCTGCCGAGCTGATCGAAAGCATGTTGTTTGGTCATCGCAAGGGAACATTCACGGGGGCGATGACAGACCAGGCGGGACTCATACGCTCAGCGGAGAATGGAACGCTTTTCCTTGATGAGATTGGCGACCTGCCGCTTCCGCTGCAACCAAAGCTCTTAAGGTTTCTCCAGGAGGGAGAGATACACACTCTTGGTGAACGAGCGCCACGCAAAGTCAACGTGCGCGTGCTTGCCGCGACGCATAAAGATCTCGAGGCACTGGTGGCGGAAAAACTGTTCCGTGAGGATCTTTACTATCGAATCGCCACGCTGACTGTGAAGGTGCCGCCCTTGCGCGAGCGGCGTGAAGACATTCCAACGCTGATCTCACATTTCGTCAGTCACTACGCGCGGAAGAATGAAAGAAAGATTTCTGGAATTACTTCCGAGGCGATCCAGATTCTTGAAACTTACTCGTGGCCTGGGAATATACGCGAGCTCGCCGCGGAGATTGAGCGGCTTGTGCTGTATGCGGAAGATGACGGCTACATACGTCCGGAGAACATCAGTCAGAGAATCTGCCCGAACGGTGCTGCTGCTGAGATGCCGGCGGAGCGGCTTGACGATCTGCTCGACAACTACGAGCGCCGGGTGATCACTGAAACGCTGAAACGTCACGACTGCAACGTGGCAAAGGCGAGTGAAGCCCTCGGCCTCGGATCCAGACAAACTCTCTACAAAAAACTCAAACGCCTCGCAATCGACATCGGCGACTTCCTCCAGGAAGACACCGAGCCCGGCATGCAATACCGCGCGTAGCCTCAAGGGCGATAGCCCATGGAATTTGTAGCCTGCGGGCGACAACCATGGGAACGCAGATAAACGCGGATGAAAACGCGGATTGTGGTCCAACAGACAAAATGGACCAACTCGCGGTTGTCAACCACAGGCTACAAATTCCAATCACAAACCCCAAAAATCCACACCTGGCCCAGTGGCACACCGGTTGTAATCCACATAGTCGTCGCGAAGCACACTGCATCGCATCCTGATCGAGCTGAGAAACCTAACCGAATCTAAAGGAGCAACAAAATGATTAAGAGATTTTTGCGTGATGAAACCGGTCTTGAACTTTCTGAGTACGCAGTAGCCGCAGCGCTCGTCGCGTTGGCAGCCGTCGCCGCTTTCCAACTGCTGGGCACCAACATCGGCACCAAGATCAACGAACTCGCCGGCAAGATCAAGTAGTTCTTTTTGAACTCATCGAACCGGCAGCCGCGAGCATGTGCTGCCGGAGAAGGGAAGGCGGAAGCCTTCAAATCCTGGAGGGAGGATTGATCGAATGTTCAGGAAATTCTTGAAAGACGAATCTGGTCTCGAACTATCAGAGTACGCAGT
>DASUPZ010000200.1:0-7648 GCA_036280855.1 Pyrinomonadaceae bacterium
AAACTCCTTACACCAGTAGAGCGCGTTTGCAACGAGGAAATTCCGCACTTCGTTGCGGCCGTAGTTGAAGATGTACGTGCCCCAGTCAGGATGCTCGCCTTTGCGTGGATCGAGATGCTCGTACAACGCTGAGCCGTCAAAGCGTCCGAGAGCCCACGCGTCTTTTGGAAAATGGGCCGGCACCCAATCCATGATCACGCCGATGCCGCGCTGGTGCAGGTAGTCGATCAAGTAACGAAGGTCGTCAGGTTCACCATAACGAGCGGATGGCGCGTAGTAGTAAGTGACCTGGTAACCCCACGATGGTCCATACGGATGTTCCTTGAGGGGGAGAAACTCGACGTGAGTGAAGCCCATCTGCTCGACGTAGTTCGCGAGCGGCTCGGCCATCTCACGATAGGTGAGCGGGCGATTGTCTTCTTCAAGGTTGCGTCGCCACGAACCGAAGTGTACTTCGTAAATCGAAAGCGGTTGCCGGAAGTGTTCCCTGCCGGCGCGTTTCTTCATCCACTTCGCATCGCGAAACTTGTACTTCGAGGAATATACGATCGAGGACGTGTCAGGGGGGATTTCGGTGTGCTGCGCGTAAGGATCAGCTTTGAAAACGGTCGTTCCATCAGCGGAGCGGATTTGAAACTTGTAAAGATCGCCTTCGCGAAGCTCCGGGATGAAGAGTTCCCAAACGCCCGAGTTTTCCAATCGTTGCATCTGGTGAGCACTGCCGTTCCACGCGTTGAAGTCGCCAACGACGCTGACGCTCGCGGCCTGGGGCGCCCAGACGGCAAAAGCAACACCCTTCGTCCGGCCCGCCTTCGTCACATGCGCGCCGAGCTTCTTGTAAATCTCTTCATGACGGCCTTCGCCGAACAGATGCAGATCGATTTCACCGAGCATGTTTTTGTAGGGCAAAGAGATCCGCGCCATTGCCTTTTTTCGGGTCGTTGCTCTTTGCCTCGGCCATGATTTCGAGGAATTTTTTCTCGGGCGGTTCGAAGCCCAATTGCTGCTGAAGATCCATCACGCGCGCGGCGTATCGCATCACCTGGATCGTCTCGATTCCAGAAACGTCTGAGAAGAACCAGCCACAACTCGCAAACATCAAGAGGGCACTTCTTTGCATCTCCATCAACTGCACGATCCGAGTCTCATCCGGCCTGAGTGCGTGACGATTCAAAAACGTATCAAGCGCGCGATGGTCCAGTATCACGTCGATGTAGTCGTTTCGCGCCGCCCACGGATCACGTAAAAGTTCGCCGGCGGCATTTTCAAATTTAACCGCCGTATCGTCGCGCAGAAAATTCAGTGCCTCGCGCAAAGGCGTTCGCCACGACTGGTTACAACCAGGCTCACCGCCGGTGTGACAACCGCAATCGCGTGTCCATCGCCCGACGCCATGCGCGCAGCTCCATGAAGTGCCTTCGCCATTTGGTCCATTGTCTATCTCAACTTCGATTTCGGGCGGATGAAGATCGAGATACTCGCCGTAGTTTGAAATCTGAAAACCCGCTTTCGGCGCTTCGACTCCGAGCGCGTGGGCCAAACAGAGATCGCCAAATTTGAAGTGATGACCGTACGTCTCGCCGTCAGTCGCGACGTTTACCAGATCGCCCTGACCTTTGGCGCGAACGAACTGTTCGACCAAGCCCTGGCTCGACGTGAGAGCTTTCTCGAAAGCGATCGCCCGTGCGAGTGGTCCATTGTAGAAGAACACTGCTAGTGAACGATCGGCACCGTCCGGATGGCGGAAGAGGTAAGGCTTCGATGTATCAACGTCACCTTTGGCCTGGTTGGGAGCGAGGATTACGTAGCGCAATCCCTGCTCGATGAGTGATGCGAGGACCTGATCATTCGCGGCAGTTTCAGGTAACCAGAGCGATTCGGGTTCGCGACAAAAATGAAAACGAAAGTCAGCGAGACCCCAGACAACTTGCGTCAACTGGTCCCGTTCGTTGCACAGCGGGAGTATCGCGTGACCGTAGGCCTGGGCGATCGCGTTTCCATGACCATTACGCCTCGCGGTGCTGTCCTTATCCGCCACTAAGATTTTTTGATATGTGTCAGGGTGGTGACTTGCGAGCCACGAGAGCAACGTCGGGCCGAAGTTGAAGCTGATGTTTTTATAATTCTCAGCGTTCGGAGCGTAGCACTCGGCGTGAATGCGTTCATTCCAGTCGTGGTAGGGAGCGGCACCCGGCTCGGGCTCTACCTCGCCCGTCCATGGATTCTCACGCGGCGGCTGGTAAAAGTGGCCATGAATTACCAGATAAGACATGTGACAGGATTAACAGAATTTTCAGAATTAACAAAATCAACCCTCATTCATTTGGGTAAACATCTTGTTAATCATGAAAATCCTGTAAATCATGTCCAGCAAACGCCAGGTGCGCGGCGCCAAGAAGTCCGGCATTATCCCCGCACTCCGCGCGTGCAATCTTCACCTGCTGAGCCGTCGCACGAAACGCCCGTTCCTCAACCTGTCGATACATCTCGGTCGCAAACAGATCCCAGCCGTTTGTCGCCCCGCCCGTGATCACGATAATTTGCGGGTCGATCAAACTCATCAAACTCGCAAGCCCAATCCCGAGATACATCCCGAAACGTTTAAAAACCGAAACCGCACGCTCATCGCCTCTAAGTCCCGCCTCATAAACCTCAATCGCCGTCAAATCATCAAGCCCAACTTCGCGCGCCATTCGCACAATCGCCGTTGCCGACGCAAACAACTCCAAACACCCCGTGTTGCCACACTTGCACTTCAGCCCACTGAACGGATCGACAGTCGTATGCCCAATCTCACCCGCGGATCCATGCGCACCGCGCCACAACTCGCCGTTAAGAATCACCCCTCCGCCGACTCCTGTCCCAAGCGTGACGCTCACCACGTCATGACAACCACGCGCGGCACCCAGCCACATCTCTCCCATCGCTGCGCCATTTGCATCGTTTTCGAGAACAATGGGCCAGCCGAGTCGTCGCTGCAACTCTGCTTTTAGATCGAAGTCGATTAAGGAAGGCAGGTTTGGCGCGCCGATCACCACCGACTGAGTGCTGTCGACTGCACCCGGCACGAGTATCGAAGCGGCAACAGGTGGCACGTGATCGTCGCTCCACTGTTGCGCGGTGGTGACCAGAGCTTGAACAAGAACTTCAGCAGACTGGTCCTTCGGAGTCTCCTGTTTTACTTGCTTGTGAATGTGTCCTTTAACATCCACAAGCGCCATTCGAAGGTGAGTGCCGCCAAGGTCAACTGCAAAAACCAGTGGTGGTCCAACAGCGTTAGCTGAATCGTTCATCAACGTCGCTGATTACTAATCAGCTCCTTCTGCTACGACGTCCCCGGCGCGTGGTTCGCTCTCAGACAAACCAGCCCATCCGGTTCGATTAAGGTTCCACCACATTATGACACCTGCACTCACGGCGATTACGATGAACGGAACGGCCCGCGACCAATTACCAAAAATTATCTCGCCGATGCCAAACAAGGTCGAATAGACGAGCGCGATACCGAGGAGCCAATTCAGAATGTTTGGTCCAATCTCACCGCGGCGCTCGGGCATGCCTGCTTCATGCGCCACCGGCCGCCACCAGGTTCCCGCGGGATGAACGGCACGGTAGAAGCTGATCAACTTCGACATCGGCTCGGGCGCAGTCGCAAACGTGGCCACCAACCAGACGACCGTTGTAACGCCGACAGTCACCAGAATCTGCTGCGCAAAACCTCTCGGCGTGTTGGGGTCGAACACTTCGAAGTAACGCAGGCTGAGTGACACCATGAGTGCCGAGGCCATGGCAGCAACTTCGGACCATGCATTGATGCGCCACCAGTACCAGCGCAGTATATAAACGAGACCGGTGCCGGCGCCCAGCGCAAGCACAAGTTCCCAACCGGTCGTGATCTGGTTCATGTAATACGTCACCACGACTGAAAGCAGAACGATGATCAGTGTCGCGACGCGCGAAGCAAACACGTAATGCTTCTCGCTGGCCTCAGTTTTAACAAAGCGACGATAGAAGTCGTTGATGATGTAGCTGGCGCCCCAGTTCATCTGCGTTGCGATCGTGCTCATGTAAGCAGCGGCGAAAGAGGCCAGCAGCAGACCGCGAAAACCGACCGGCAGGTAGTCGTTCATCACTTGAACATAACCAAACGCCGCATCAGGTTTTCCTGTTTCGGGATTGGGAGTGGTCCCGTTGTAAAGAACGAGTGAACACAGTGCAACGATGATCCACGGCCACGGGCGCAACGCGTAGTGAGCGATGTTGAACCATAGCGTCGCGAGCAATCCGTGCTTTTCATTCTTCGCGGAAAAGATCCGCTGTGCGATGTACCCGCCACCACCAGGCTCCGCGCCGGGATACCAGGACGCCCACCAGTTCACACCCAGATAAACGGCGAGAGTTATCAACGGCAACATCCACATCGCCGTCCCGTCCGGAAGCAACTGGATCGCGCCCTCGGCGCCGAACGGCTCAGTAGCTCCAACGGGAGTAACACCCGCAAGACGCGCCTTAAGACTCTCGATCCCACCGACTGCACGCACGGCAAACACGGCCAGGGCAATCGAACCGATCATCGCAATCACAAACTGCACTGCGTCGGTTACAACAACGCCCCAGAATCCCGACAAGATTGAATAGAGGAACGTAATCCCAAGGCATAGGGCGAGTGCCTGCCACTTCGCCAGGCCGAGTGTTCCACTCAACACCTTCGCCATGCCGAGATTTACCCAGCCCATGATGATCAAGTTGATCGGCAGGCCCAGGTAAAGTGCGCGAAAGCCGCGCAGAAAAGCCGCAGGTTTGCCGGAATAACGCAGCTCAACAAACTCGACGTCGGTCATCACACGCGCCCGGCGCCACAAACGCGCGAAGAAGAAGACGGTCAGCATTCCACTGGCGAGCATGGACCACCAGAGCCAGTTCCCTGCTACTCCGTTGCGCGCGACCATTTCGGTCACGGCGAGTGGCGTGTCTGCTGCAAAGGTTGTTGCAACCATCGAGGTGCCGGCGAGCCACCATGGCATCGAACGATCGGAAAGAAAGTATTCTTCAGTGGATCGCCCTGCGCGGCGCGCGTAGTAAAGACCGATGACAAGGGAAATCGCGAAGTAAATGGCAATGATTATCCAGTCGATTGTAACCAGCTTCACGGTGTTTGTTCTCCAGTCGTCAGATCGCCGCCAAAGTAGAAGAGCACCACTGCAATCGTGTGAACATCAGGAAGGCAACGCGGAACGGCTGTGATCTCAAGGCATGAACGCGTTTATGTCAAGTAGAAACTGCTGATCCGGAAGTAACGCACCTCCTTGGAGTGCGGCGACTTGGCGCCCTTTGGTCCCGCGCCGAGCACGGAATGCGATGGTGGGACCAAAGCGCCGACAAGTCGGCGCACTCCAAGGAGGGGTCCACGGCAACGCTGGCTAAAATAGCATCTTCACGTTTAGGATGAGCAGATTACACACATGGATACGCACGCGTTAGTTGCATCTCTTGCAATCATCGGGATCGTGATCGTGGTGTCGGCACTGCTGTCGGGACTCGTCGACAAAAGCGGTCTGCCTCATGTGGCTGTCTTTCTTTGTATCGGAGCTGCGCTCGGGCCGGCCGGTCTCGGTCTCTTCAACACAACACTCGAATCGACGGTGCTCCGCGTAGTTGCCACACTGAGTTTGACGCTCGTTCTCTTCACTGATGCGGTAACCCTCAGCATAGCGGAAGTAAAACGTAATGCCGGGTTGGCGTTTCGCATGCTTGGGCCAGGAACGATCCTGTGCGCTGCACTGACCTCGCTCGCCGCGTGGTGGCTGCTGCAAATCCCCCCGCCGCAGGCTGCAATCCTGGGCGCGGCGCTCGCTTCAACCGATCCGGTGTTACTCCGTGGATTACTGGGCCGGCGTGACATTCCAATCGAAGCCCGCCAGGCCCTCCGGCTCGAGAGTGGACTCAACGACGTAGTGCTGCTTCCGATAGTTGCGGTAGCCATCGCAATGAGTGGAGCTGAACACGTCGAGTCGAGTGGTTTCGGGAAGTTGGCCTTTGGGTTCTTCATCCTTGGACCAGGCGCGGGCATAGCGATTGGCTTGCTGGGTGTGTCGGCGCTCGACCTGATCCGCAAACGCATCGGCGTGCGGCGTGATTACGAATCACTTTACTCCCTGGGCATCGCGTTCACTGCCTATGCCGCCGCCGAAGCAGTACACGGAAGCGGCTTTCTCGCTGCGTTCGCGGCAGGTTTGACGATTGCGGCGCTCGACGTGGAGCTTTGCGACTGCTTCATCGAATATGGCGGCGTCACGGCGGAGATGCTGCTGCTGTTCACGTTCGTGATCCTCGGCAGCTCGTTGATCTGGACTGGTTTTGCCGAGATCAATGCCGCGACCATCGCATTCGCAGCCTTCTCTGTGTTAATCCGTGTCCCGATTTACCTCCTGTCATTGCTCCGCTCTGGTGTTAATCGACGCGGCAGACTGGTGATTGCGTGGTTTGGACCAAGTGGGCTCAGCTCTTTGCTGCTGGTGTTGCTGGCAGTGTTCGCAGGCGTGCCGGGAAACGAGCGAATCTTCGCCATTTGCTCTTTGATCGTGCTGCTGTCGATCGTGATCCACGGAACATCTCCGATGTTGCTGGCGCGAACGACTAAGAAAGACGAGCCTGCGGAACAAGAGAGTCCGCAACGCACAGAGCCGGTCCCCGAGTCGTCGCAGCCCGTTGGTAAGCAGATCATCAATCTCGAGGAACTCGATAGTCTCAAACAAGCAGGAGAGAAAGTGATTCTCCTGGACGTGCGTACTGAGCGAAGCCTGGGCACAAGCGACTTCCAGGCAGAAGGATCGGTGCGCATGCCGCCGGAGAACGTCGCGATCCAGGCTCGTGAGAAAAATCTTCCAAAGGATGCGTGGCTCGTCGCCTACTGTGCTTGACCAAACGAAGCTACCAGCGCCCGGGTGGCGCAGGAACTTCGACAGGCAGGATGGACCAGAGCACGAGCACTCCTCGGAGGTTGGGACGCATGGCAAAAGGCAAACCTGCCCGTAGAATTAGTACACGGATAATGCAGTTGAAAGTGATTTGCTTGATCTGTGTCATCTGTGTCATCTGTGGCTACATGTCTCTGAACGCCCAAACCCAGAACCGCCCGCGAGCACGCGACCTCGGGATCACAGTCGGCATCCTGCCAAACGGATCGCTCAACGCAATCACCGATGTCCCCGGCGTGCTCGTCGGTCATACAACCGTGATACGTGGCGACAACGTCCGCACCGGCGTCACCGCAATCCTCCCGCATAGCGGAAACCTGTTTCAGGAGAAAGTTCCGGGCGCTGTCTTCGTCGGCAACGGCTTCGGCAAGCTGGCTGGTTCAACGCAGGTCAACGAGTTGGGCGAGATCGAAACGCCGATCCTCCTGACCTCAACCTTGAGCGTCCCGCGAGTCGCAGATTTCGTGATTGATTACATGCTCGCACTCCCCGGAAACGAGCAGGTTCAATCGGTCAATCCGCTGGTTGCAGAAACAAACGACGGCTATCTCAACGACATTCGCGGCCGCCACATCAGCCGCGACGACGTTTTCAAGGCTATTAAAGAGGCGAAAAGCAGCGCGGTCGATGAAGGCTGCGTGGGTGCAGGCACGGGCACAGTGGCCTTCGGA
>DASUPZ010000201.1:0-4113 GCA_036280855.1 Pyrinomonadaceae bacterium
TCGAACACATCCTGGCCCACGCCGAACCTGCAAACGCAGGTCGCGGTCTGCTGCTGTTGATGGCGCCCGCGGCGGGCGTTTCCGAACTCCTGCGACAGGCGTACGATCAACTCTTCAATCGCCGTTCCGAAGTCGTTCCAATCTACTTCGCAATCACGCGCAACGAAACGACTGCCGTCAGCGCCGCAATCGAGTTTCTCAACACCTTTCTCCAGCAGTACATCGCTTTTCGCAAAGACGATCCGGCCATCACCCATGCGCCGCTCACGCTCCAGGATCTGCTCGAACTCGCGCCTCCGGCGGACCACGAATGGGTCGAGCAACTGGTGGAATCGTATACACGCCTTCGATTCAGCAACGACGACAAAGCACTCGTTCGATTCTGTCTCGGCGCGCCACAGCGAATCCCCGCGGGGCGCGGTCGTCCCTTCGTGATGCTCGACGGCGCACAGCTCGCCGAATACCTGAACGGAGTTGTGATCCTCGGCACTGAAATACTGCGCGTGTTCGGCAACGGCGCTTGTTCGTTTGTACTCGCCGGAATGCGCCGCCAGATTCTCGAAGCAGCACACGATGCGGAGTGTAACTTCGAACTGCTTGACCTGCTCCGTCTCGAACAACTCGACGCAAACGAAGCAGCATTGCTCGTCGAGCACGTAGCGAAACGACAGCGAGTGCAAACCAGCGAAGCAGCGCGCGACCTGCTGGTCCAACAGTTTGCCGGCAGCCCATTTTTCATCAGCATCTTCCTGCAAGCTGCTCGCGAAAAACACACGCCGTTGCTGACTTATCTCGATTGCGAACGTCTTTACGTGGACGAACTTTTCGGCGGTCACATTCATCGTCACTTCGCCGAGCTGCTGGAAGAGATCGCACCTCGACTCGACACGCGTCACCTGCTAATCCGCCTGCTGTGGGAAGCCGCAGCAGGAGAAGAGCAAACGTCGTCGTTCGAAGTGTGGCGCAAGCGTTTGCGCATGACGCCGGGTGAACTGGAAGACGTTCTTCATCGCTTGCACGTGCAGGAGTTTGTCAACTGGAACGAAGGAACGATCGAAGCGGGCGCTGGTCCACAAGCGTGGAAAGATTACCTGAAGATCCGGTATCGCCTCGACGTGCTTAATGAACCGCGTGCGCTCGTCGTCGCCGCTGCTCTTGCCGATGCTCTCAAACGCGCGCCGCACACGATGGCGCGGCACTACAAACAGAGCGCAAATGCAGGTCCGGGCGAGTTGATCTCGAAATTCAATTGCCAGCGCGTGCCGGCCGTCCTTTTCGACTACAAGACTTTTGCGGCGAAGTACAAAGGAGCCGAAAACGAAACGATTGTTTCGGGCCTCGCCGATGAAACCGAGTTGGTCAAACTTCCTCAGACAGTTCACATTGCAAGTTGTGTGGCCTTCAACAGCGACATGCGGCAGATTTGCGAAGAGGACCATTGCCTCGTCGCACACACGTTTGCAGAGGGAACATACTCCGATGCGCAACAGGTTATCTGGCTGGCTGCCGACATCGAGTCGAAGCTTGAAGTGGATGCGGATATGGCGGGTGCCTGGTGCGACCGTTTCGAAAGCCTGGCCAACAAGCTGGGGTTCACGCGGTTTCAGGTCTGGTTAATTTCAAACGAAGGCTTTACCGACGAAGCGAGCAGCTTGCTGGCAAAGCGGAAGGTGTTTGGCTCGAGCCGGCAGCAATTGGGCCTGCTGGCGTCGCGAGTCAGCGAGACCGTTGCTGACCAGGTCGTGCAGTCCGAACATCCTGACGAGTTTCTGATGGTAGTGCCGATGGGCGAGGACAACGAGCTCATCGCGGCCAACGCCGCCGAGCAGATCGCGAGGCGGCTGACGTTCCGTCCTGAGGCCATAAACCAGATAAAGACGGCCATCGTTGAGGCCTGTATCAACGCCTCGGAGCACAGTTTTAGTCCTGATCGAAAAATTTATCAGCGTTTTCGCGTGGAAAGTGATAGATTAGTAATCACCATTTCGAGTCGCGGCATCGTGCCAGCCAATCTGAACGGCACGAACAGGGGACAAGAAGCCAAAGATACGTGGGAAGAACGACGCGGTTGGGGACTTAAACTCATCCGGACACTCATGGATGAGGTCGAGTTTGAACGGGTCGATGAAGGCACCAGCTTGCGTATGACGAAGTATTTACGACCTGGCTCTTAATGGTGATCCGGCCTGCACAGAAGAGACAAGCAAATACGCATTAATACTCATAGCTTTCCTTAATAATTGCGCTTGGCTCTTTTCTGATCAGGAGGACAATCAAATTGGATAGGCAAAGTGGAGGGCTGGTACGCTCGCACTGTGTTGGCACCACCGCTATTGTTTACGCTAGCGATTATCTCAACAGGCTGACCGGTGAGAAAATCGAGCACGAATGCAGACGGCAACTCGATTGTGGTTGCCGCGCGCTGGTAATTGATTTTAGCGACACCAAACTCGTCAATAGCATCGGTGTTTCAATTCTGCTCGGGATTATCGACGTTGCCGAAAAGAACGGCGCGCAAATTGTATTTTCAGACGTTAACAACCAGACTATCGAACTTTTTGAAATGCTTGGCCTGACCCGCCACGTTGTGCTTGCGAAGGACGAAAATGAGGCATTGATGAGTCTCTCCCGATTCGAGACTATCCCCACAGTCCATTGATCGGAATGGAACCTTCGAAACAGAAACTCATTCATACATTTGGGGCACTGGCTGATCTGGGCCAGGAAATTGCCGGCACCGGAGATTTCAGCGAGATGGTGCGGACCTCCATGCACCTGCTGCTGGGGACCCTCGCACTGCGACGTGGAGCTGTGGTCGAGTGCGCTGGATCAGGCCCGCTTCGTTGCGTGGCACTCTGGGGACTTGGAGAGCAGGTAGTAAGTGGATTTGAGATAGACGAAGCCGAAAAGAAGGCTTTTCTCGATGGCGCCGCCTGCGAGTCGCTCGTAAAAAACACGTCGAATACAAACGGGTTTATGACCCGGCATCGCGAAAAGCTCGCGCAGGAAGGGATCGAGCTGGTGTTGCCGATGATCGTTCGCGGTGAAGTTACCGGCCTGATCCTGCTCGGAGGGAAAGCGAGCGGCGAGGAGTTTTCAAACGACGACTTCGACACGATTCGCGCAATGGTCCGGCATATCGGCGTCGGCATTCACACGCATCGGCTGCTCGAGCAGTTGGAGCATCGTGCGGAAGAGAACAGACGTCTTTATGACGATTTGCGTGGGATCTATCGCGACACGGTGAGGGCGTTCGCGGCTGCGATCGACATCAAAGACAAGTACACGCAGGGCCACTCGGAGCGTGTGGGCCGGTACAGCGAAATCATTGCGGCCGAGATGGGTTGGAGTGAAGAAGAAGTCGAGGGGATCCAGATCGCAGGTTACCTGCACGACGTTGGGAAGCTTGTGGTGGACCGCGACATCATCAACGCGCCTTACAACATCGACGCAAAGAATTCGAGCGATCTAAATAAGCATCCTGCCGCCGGATACGAAATCCTCGCGCCGATCCGTCATCCATACGCGGACATACCGCTGATGGCGAAGTATCATCACGAGCGGCTTGATGGACGCGGTTATCCGGATGGATTGACTGACGAGCAGATCCCGCTGGGGGCGAAGATAGTTTCGCTCGCTGATTCATTCGATGCCATGACGACGGATCGCCCGTACCGGCGGCGTCGATCGTTTGAAGATGTGGTGCGTGATCTCAGGGAGAACACCGGGAAGCAGTTTGATGGGAAAGTGGTCGCGGCGTTTGCGCGAGCGATGCTGAAGGAAGTGACCGGGGAAACAAAAGAGCGCCGGATCACAAAATTACTCGGCAAGGGCTACCTGGACGGCGACCATGTCGCCACACTCTTATCCGATCTCATCTCCGACCTGGCCACAGATGACACGGATCTTAAATCCGGATTTGCATCCGTGTAATCCGCGGCTAATTATCTTGGCTGAATGCGCAGAGTGAAATTGCAGATCGCGATCTTTTGATCGGGCGCGACTTCGGTTGGTTCTTCGCGTGGCAATTCTTTGCCGTTGACGAGGGTGGGGTTCCGGCCCTTTGCTACGAGCCAGTAGCGTCCCTCGTTGTCCCGCGACAACACGGCGTGA
>DASUPZ010000202.1:0-22988 GCA_036280855.1 Pyrinomonadaceae bacterium
CCGTGTATACGTCAACCGTCTTTCAAAGTCAATGAACTGAGCGCGATCGCAGATGCTTTTCCGCAGATTAACGAATGAGCGCGGATTTAGATGGAAAGTTCAACTAGCTGGGCAGTGGCCTCGCTGCCTCTAACTCTCAAATGGGCCAAACTAACCGGCAGCGTGAATCTTCTCGGGCCGGCGCTGCCAGGATTCACGTAGAGGACTCCACGACGTTCCTCGACCGCCGGTTTATGTGAATGACCGCTGATTACAACCTGAAACGTTCCCGCCGGATTGATGTCGATCTCCTTGAGATCGTGCAACATGTAAATTGAAACGGCGCCAATCTCCACTACTTCCCAATCCGGGAGGGACTCAGCCCACTCGCCCTTATCGTTGTTTCCACGGACCGCCACCACCGGCGCTATCGCGCGCAACGAATCGAGTACTGCTGAATTGCCAATATCGCCCGCGTGCAAAATCATGTCGACGCCTGCAAGTGCTTCTACAGCCTGCGGGCGGACAAGGCCGTGCGTGTCAGAGATCACGCCAATCAATGTTCCGGTTATGGTTTGGCCAGCCCCCATGCTCTTCACCATCGCTGCTTATAGCTATCGATAAATAGTTTTGCGTATACACTATGAGGTATGGGCGCTTTTTCCAAGTGGCTACTGCATGAAGATCAGAAAGAATTCTTCGACTACCTGTTCGCCATCGTTCTAAACGCAGTTTTTCTCGCACTGATCGCACTGCTGCTCTGGCCGATGGGCAGGGCGAAGATGGCCTTGAGCTTAGCGAAGGGTTACTGGATCTTCTGGACCGCCGTCATTCTGATTTCCTCCATCCTCGTCGTGGTCCAACGGATCTTACGCATGAATCTCGACTCACACTTCGACGCATACGTAATCTCCGCCCTGATCGTAAGCGGCGTTGTTCAAGTAGGCTGGTCGGCTTTTCTCGCGCCACTCGTTCATAACTTCGTGGTGGATGCGCCCGTTTGGCTGGTGGTGATTCTTTACGTCGTTGGGGTTCTTTCGTGTTACGTTGCCTGCGTCATAGTGTCTGCGTTTTTCAGGGGTGCTCTCTACAGATTTGCGAACCTGATCCTTGCAATTGTCAGCTTCATCGTGTTCAGCGTGTGGCCCGCCGCCGGGAACGCGATGTACGGTTGGTTTTTCGATCTGTTTGATCCAGAAAACTGGTCAATCTGGTGAGGCGTCCCTCATGTCGGCGTTTCTTTCACTACCTCACTCGCTCTCTTGTCATCGCGCAGCGCCACAAAACGTGAGTGCCGCAGATGATTCCCTTTGGTCCATTCGGTAAACTCGATCTGCGCCACGAGCTTCGGACGCAGCCACTGAATCTTCTCTATCACTTCCGCCGTTATCGCCTCGCCGCGCCGGGCGCTGGCCGGCTCAGGAAGATTTGCAAATGGACATTCAGATGTCCTGAGTCGCGCAAAATGCTTCGCCACGTCGCGACGTAACGCGGGCGTAAATCCATTTCGAATCTTCGCGATAAAAATCAGGTCGCGCCCCTCGTAGTAGCCGACCAGTAAATACTCAAATCCATGAGTGCCGGGCTTGTAACCACCGATAACAAGCTCCTGGCCTTTGTTGGTTTTGAACTTTACCCACGCGCCGCTGCGTTCGCCGCTTTCGTACCTGCTTTCCGCTCGCTTCGCGATAACACCTTCCAGACCTGCTCTCTTAGCTGCCGCAACCAGCTCACTCGCCGTTGCGTCGAAGATCGCCGACAACCGCACCGGATCGCGCATCCGTTTCAACGCGTAACCTTCCAACAAAGTCCGGCGCTCCAACAACGGCAGCTTCCGCAAATCCCTGCCTTGATACGCCGGCAAGTCGAAAGCGTAGAAGTACAGAGCATCGGCCGTGAAGCGAGAATGCTGTAGCGAGTTGAACGAAGGTCTGCCGTCTTCGTCGAGCACTACCAGCTCACCATCAACGATCGTATTGTCCGGAAGAAAACTAAAAGCACGCGCGATGCTCGGAAACGGACCGTTCATGTTGTTTCCACGACGGGAAAAGAGCGTGACGATGCCACGCTTTTTCATCGCGAGAGTGCGATAGCCGTCGAGCTTCAACTCATAGACCCAATTGCCACCAACCGGCAAACGATCCACAGGCTTGGCAAGCATCGGCTTTATAAAATCCAGGCGGGCCTTCGGCAGTTGTTCCAAATCAACCTTCATCGTCGATTACTCTGCCAAACAGCATCAGCCGCGGACGCAATTTGCGTCATCGTTCGCTGTGTCAACGCCGACTGATCGTCACGTGCTTTTGAGACCACCCGTGTATTCCGGCCCGACTTGATCAAGTGCCACTTGTCACGGTTGTCGGCTTCATCTTTACCCGTAACGAAGCGCTTCATGGTCCATTCGCCCTTCAACTTCGCGCCGTCGAGATAGAACCGCAGGAATCCCTTGTAGTAGTTCCCTTCGATCAAGTCGTAAGTGCCGATGTCCCACACCATCACCGTGCCGCCGCCATACTGCCCTTTCGGAATAACTCCTTCGAAATCAAGATACTCGATCGGGTGATCCTCAGTCGGCATTGCGAGACGGCGTTCGTCCTTCTTAAAAGGTGGGCCCTTCGGAACAGACCACGACTTCAAAACGTCGTGCATCTCCAGCCTGAAGTCGTAATGCAGGTGACTCGCCGCGTGTTTTTGAATCACGAAGCGACGGCGGCTTCCCTGCCGGCTGCGGCGTACAGCGCTCGGCTTCGGCTCAGCAGTTTTGCGGAAGTTGCGTTTTGCTTCATACGCTTTGAGAGATTCACTCGGTTTCGAACTCTCCACACGTCCCTGTTTAAAATAACGGCGCAGCTCCGCGGGAAATTTTTGCACCTTCGTGATCACGGGTTTGAAGAGGTCGCCCAACTGCTCCACTCGTTCGAGTGCTTCTTCAGGCGTGAAGAACAGTGAGTCAATGTCCTTCGTCTGTAACGCAGCTGAAAGTTCATGCCAGCTGACCGGAAGAGAGACGTAGGGACGGTGAGTCTTTGCGCGGAGTGAGTAGACGCTGACGGTAGTCTTGAATTCAACGTTTTGACTCCAGTCAATAAACACTTTCTTCGCGCGCAGTCTTTTCGGCATCTGCCACACAATCAACTTTGGCTCTCGCTGGGCCATGAGCTGCGCAATGCCCTGCGCGAATGGCTGCGTCTCGTCGTACGTAACCGCAGCATTCAGCGGAACGTAAACCTGCAAACCTTTCGATCCCGAAACTTTGACATACGACTCGAGACCGAGTTCCCCGAGTACGTCCCGCAACATCAGAGCAACGCGCGCGCAATCGAGGATGTTTGCTCCCTCGCCGGGATCGCAATCGAAAACAATCCTGGTCGGACGATTCAGTTGCGACGCTCGATGCAGGAACGGATGTAGTTCAAGACTCGCAAGGTTCGCAACCCAGACAAGCGTCGGGAGATCATTGATCAAAATGTAACGAATGTCCGGGCCGGGTGTTTCGCGCCGTGGAACAGGAACGGTTTTCACCCACTCGGGCGTGAATGCCGGCGCGTCCTTCTCATAGAAGAATTCACCGAAGACGCCGTCGGGAAAACGCTTGAGTGTGACGGGATAATCTTTCAAATGCGGGAGCAGATATTTGGAAATCTTGACGTAGTAGTCGATTACTCGCGCCTTGCTAAACTTCCCTCCGGGATACAAAATCTTGTCGAGGTTTGAAACGGCGATGCGCCGGCGACCAACGGTTAACTGTTCTGTCTTGCGAGCCATGTCATCTAGAAAATCTAAATCCCGTCTGAGAAACCCCTGTGGCCTGCGTTACGTATGAACACGCGCAGTATCCCACAACAAAGACACGAGAAAACAATGAGTACATCTCCCAGGTTCCAAAATAGTGGCAACATCTACATTCTTTCGTACACAGCCGGCCTGCTATGCGTGATGTTATTAACTTCAGCAGCAGCGCACGCGCAGGACATGGCGTGGCCGCAGTTCCGCGGGCCGCAATCAAATCCGGTTGGAACGCATGCGCGGCTCGCCGACCGCTGGTCCAAGACCGAAAACGTCGAATGGTCTTTAGATATTCCGGGCCGCGGTTGGTCGTCGCCGATCGTGACTGGCGGTAAGGTTTACGTGACGACCGTCACTACCGACGGCAAGTCGAAGCCGCCGCAGACCGGCACCGAGTACAGCAACGAGTACGTCGCCGAGATGCAAAAGCAGGGGCTCTCGATGGAGGAGATCATCAAGCGCGTCACGGAGCGCGATATCGAGTTGCCAAACGAGGTGACGGTGCACTTCTTCCTGTATTGCCTCGACCTCAAGAGCGGCAAAGTTGAATGGACCAAAGAGTTTCACACTGGGAAACCGCCGGGCGGGCGTCATCGTAAAAACAGCTTCATCTCAGAGACGCCTGTAACCGACGGCAAGTTCGTCTACCTGTACGTTGCAAACCTCGGCTTGTGGGCCTTTGACTTGAAAGGCAATCAGGTTTGGACCACGCCGCTCGAAGCGCAACCGATTTATCTCGACCTCGGCACGGGGAGTTCGCCGGCGCTCGCGGATAATCTTCTGATCATCCTCAGCGATAACCAGAAACAGCAATACATCGCCGGCTTCGACAAGCGAACCGGCAAGCAGGTGTGGCGCACGAACCGGGACCTCGGCGGCAACAAACCACCGGTGCAGCGATCGGGATGGGCGACGCCGTTCGTCTGGAGAAATTCGGTGCGCTCGGAGATCGTTACAATCGGACCAGGCGAGGCCATTAGTTACGACTTGAACGGCAAAGAGCTGTGGCGCATGTCGGGAATGGCGCAGACCCCGATCCCCACCCCGTTTGCGTATGAAGGTTTGCTTTACATCAACGGCGGCAGAGGTCGACCGTTGTTCGCACTTCGCCCCGGCGCGTCGGGCAACATCTCTTTGAAAGAAGGTCAGGAGTCAAACGAGTTCGTGGTATGGTCGCAGTCACGCGGCGGCACTTACCTGCCGTCATCTGTTGCTTATCAAGGCGCGATTTACACGTTGACCGAGACCGGGATCCTGAATCGCTTCGACGCGAAGACAGGAAAGCAAAGTTATAAAACACGGATCGATCCCGCAGCCGCGAATTTCACGACGTCGCCGTGGGCCTATAACGGCAAGCTGTTCTGCCTGAGCGAAGAGGGCCAGACGTTTGTTGTCTCGACGGGCGAAGAGTTTAAGTTACTGCACGTGAACCATCTCGACGACATGGCCCAGGCATCACCGGCACTCGTGGGCGAGCGTTTGTTGATCCGAACCGAACACAAGCTCTACTCGATCCGCAGCAGGAACAACGCGGGTTCCAAAGCTACGAGCGCGGGTCGATAGTCGCGGATAGTGAGATACGAAGAGAAAATTTCAGGACCACACGATCGCCGGGTACACTTCGGGTGTGGACTATTCTTTGGAGCGATACTCGGCGTGGTCCTTAGTATGCAGATGTTTGAGACGATGCCGTGGTTCGTCGTGGGGGCGGCCGGCGTCGCGCTGACTATTGCGTATTGCTCCGCGCGCTGGGGCGATCCTGTGTGGTACTGGCTGATCGAGCGGTTACACTGGTTTCATTGAGCACTTCTCGAGACGCGGTGTTTAGCTTGAGAGACGAGAGTGAGCACGGATGTCGAAGAGTTGATCGCGGCATGGCGCACGACTAATCGCGTCACGATGTATCTCATCGAAAACCTGCCCGCTGAGTTGTGGTCCATGACTGTTCCCGCTTCGCCTCGACGCACGGTGCGAACGATCTGCGCGCACATTCACAACACCAGGTGCATGTGGATCAAAATGATCGGCGGGCGTCATGGCGTTGCCGTTCCACGCACCGTTGACGCTCGCAAAGTTCGACCGTCGGAGTTGTTGCGCGCGCTCACACGCAGCAGCGACGGCATTATTCAAGTGATCAGGCTCGGCGCCGATCGAGGCGGTGCCATTCCGCCCGCCGCCTGGCAAAACTTTCCTACTGATCTCGTACACTTTCTCAGTTACTTTGTGGCGCACGAGGCGCATCATCGCGGGCAGATCTGCATGTTGGCGCGTCAGCTCGGCCACCGCTTACCTGCCGGTGTGACGGCGGGAATCTGGCAGTGGAAGAAGCGTTCGCGGGAGTGAAAACTGAAAGCTGAAATGAAGACACTTATTTGCAAGAATTTTGCGAATAAAGGTCGCGAAACTTAGCAAGCAATATTCAAAGAGGTGAGGTTATGCAGGTAGTTGTTTGCAACAAGTGCGGATCGAAGAACCGGGTTGACGAAAGCAGGCTGGCGACGAGCGAGGCGAAATGCGGCCGGTGTGGTGCAAAGTTGTCCGCCGCGGGTCAGCAGGATTCGAAGCCGGTCATCATCAGCGACGGGACTTTCGAACGCGAGGTGTTGCAAACGAGTGGACGGCCGGTACTGGTTGATTGCTGGGCGCCGTGGTGTGGTCCATGCCGGATGATTGCGCCGGTTCTTGACGAGCTTGCAGCAGAGTCGCAGGGACGTTATCGCATCACCAAACTCAACGTCGACGAAAACCCGCAAACCTCCGCGCGCTTCAGGATCTCGAGCATACCGACGCTTCTCATCTTCAAAGAAGGCAAACTCATCGATCGCCTAATCGGCGCTCAACCAAAGCAAGCCATCGTCGAGCGCCTCCAAATAGCCTCCCGAGCCGCAGCATAGCGCTACAAGGAGCACAACCAACAAGCTGTTCATGCGCTCAGCTGAAGAGTTCGCGAATTTTCGTGCGAACTTCGTCTAACTTGGAAGCTTTGACCTTGGCTGCTGAGTATACGACTACCGCATGATCTACTGTGAAGAGGCGGTTACTTCTAACGAAACTGTCGACGTTTAAGCGCCCACTCTCGAAGTCGCTGCTTAGGAGTGAAACTGAGTATGGATCACGACGAGACTGTGTGGTTATTTGGCAAAGGATCAAATCATCTCCCGCAAGATCTGCGACCACGAGAGCGGGACGTCGCTTTCCAGCCTGTAGATCTGTTTGAGGAAAAGGGAGGACAACGACTTCGCCGATTACAGGTTTGCCCATGCGGCATCTTCCTCAGGCATGTCCCAATCTTTGCGTAGCGCAGATTCGCTAACGAGTAATCCATTGAATCCAGAATCAGACTTCTCGCGTAAGAACCGCGCGAAATCATAAACCTCAAGCTGCAAGGCTTCAGGTAGATTCTCAACTTCTTTCCTGATTAATTCCGCAGTCGACATGCAGGCAGTTTATCGCAAAAAAGACTTGATATGTAAACCCGTAAGCCGCGGTTTGAAAATGCAATTTCTCAGCTTACCCATCGTCTTCGTCTACACAGAACTAATCAACCGATCTCACGAGCTCCGGACTCGTCATCGTAAACGTGCAAGCACCGGGTTTCGGTAAGCAAAGCAATGCTCCGCGTCGAATGATCCTGGTTGGCGAGTTGTCGGGAAAGGTGAGTTGATATTTTATCGTCTTTAACTGTGCCGCCAGTGGTCTAAGACGTTCATCGCCTTTGATAAACTTCACGTCGACCGCCTGGGCAGCCCGAGTTGAATCAGGCGCATAGACCAGAAAAAACTCAGCCTCGACAGGACTCTTCAGATCCGGCACCAGCTGACCCACGTCAAAAATATTGTACGCGCGAAGATCCTGCTTCGCCGCGCGCAAGAGCGATGGGATGTCGGCCTTCCGAGCCAGCCGGCGCAGAGCTTTCTGAGCGTCCTGATCATCAGTTAGTACGACCGAAGCCTGCGCAAAGAAACGGATAGCCTCCTGTTTTTGGCCGCGCTCCTCCGTAACGATGCCCAGGTTATAAGCCGCGCTCCCGTGTTGATGAAGCATATACGAAGCCCGAAGGTATGCTTCCGCTTTGTCCATAATGTCCTGCTGATAGTAGATCCAGCCGAGCGTGTCCCAGTATCCAGCCAGCGATGAGACGTTGTAGAGATCGTCGATCTTCAAGTTGGCGGTTTCTACATTGCGCAGGTTATTGGTAATCGTCGTGACTGCCGTTTCTGCGTATTGGACCGCTTTATCAAGGTGGACTTCACTCTCGGAAAGATAGTAAGCAATATCATTCAAGACATGGGGGCTGCGATTGATTTTGATAGCTGCTTCAAAAGCAGGGAGCGACTTCTCCGTGTTTCCCATATACAGGTAAGCACGGCCGAGCCCCATGTGAAGCTCATAATCTTCTTCCCGCGTCATTGAGACAGCTCGTTCGAGTTCTACAATCGCCTCTTTGTACTTGCCCGCGTCGACTAACATCTGTCCGAGTTTCGCGTGAGTCGACTGGCTCAGCGGATTAACCTGCAGCTGCTTGCGGAAGGATTTTTCGGCGTTCGCGTAGTCTTCCTGTCCCCAGTAAACAATGCCGAGCATGTAATAGGCGAAGTCGTCAAAAGGATTAATTTTTATTTGCTCGCGCAATACTTGCAGAGCGGCGTCATACTTCTCTTGCTCCGCCAGCACATAACCCAGGACGTTCCTGATCGTTTTATCTTTCGGATCTTTCGCCAGTACGCGCGTGAGCATTACTTCAGCCGTCGTGAAGTCTCCATTGTTCGCTGCGACCTGGGCAGCCGCTCTCAGCTCATCTGCGGCGATCGACTCAGGAATAGCAGGTGTGCCGGCCATGGTCGATTCAAGCGCAAGAGTTTGCGCCGAATCAGACTCGAGTGCGGTTACAAATGCGTGGTAGTCCTGCTCGCGTTCGGCGGGCAGCTCGCGCTGTCGCACGCGCAACGTTCGCTCAGCCGTTAATGTTTGTCCCTCTAGTTTGTAGTTGGAAGCGTACTCTGCATAATCGCGCAATACCTTCAAGGGCACCGGCGCGCGAGCCTGGTACTTAATCGGCAGCGTGAGTTTCAACATGTACGTGATGTCACTCGGCGGACCGAGTTTCACGGGTTTAGTACTCCCGGCTTTTCCAGCTTTCAACTGGGACAGATGGAATGGTGGAAAAGGAAGTTCGAACTTTTCTTTTTTGATCGACCAGTCGAGGTAGTGTGGAATTGCGACGTTGAATTCGATCTCGAAAGGTTTTTCCGTGTCCGCAGGATCCGATATTTTTATATCACTGACGTCTCCTTCGAGACCGGCTCTGATGCCGATAAAAGGACCGAGGATCTTCCAATCGCTCTTCGGAGTGCCGCGAAATGCAATACGCATTCCTATCTCGTAATCACCGCGCAACACCATGCGCGCGCGAGCAGTAAGCTTGCCGAGATCGTCAATTGCTCCCTCCACCGTGATGAGCTCTGAATAACGATAAGGAGGATCAGCAGGCGTTGTTTCCACGCGGGCAGGGCCGGTGCCTGGAATCAGCAACACCTTCTTGTCGCGCAAGGCGGGCTCCAACAAACCGAGCGGCGTTATTTCCGCAGTGGTATCGGCCCAGAGCGTTTCGTTACCCAAAGGTATGGCGCTGATCACGTGATTGAACTGCGCAGGCGAGGGCATATCAACGTCCAGCGCACGGCTGGCACCGATCAATACTGGAAAAGCCCGCAGTCCGGTGGCGGCCAGCATCGCCGCCAAAAGCGTGTGTTTGTCTTTGCAATCGCCATACTGATTATTCAACACGCTTGCGGCCGCGTGCGACTGGTATCGTCCCTGGCCCAACGACAGACTAACGTAACGAAAGTTTTTTGAAACGTAGTCGTACAACGCACGGACTTTTTCTTTGTCAGTAGTTCGCCCACTGATCACTGCTTCTGCTTTAGCTTTGATCTTTTCGTCGGGAACGATTCGATCGCGCTGCAGATCAGCGTACCACTGGCCCACTTCATCCCAGCTCTGAAACGTAGTCAGTTGCACGTGTGGCGATGGTTCTTCAGGCTCCTCGCTTTCTGCTTCTTCATCCTTTTTCTTTTCTTCATCGGGCTTGAGCTTGGCATGCTTCCAGGCATAGATCCGCCTGTCGTTCTCTTCTTTGATCGTGGGCGGATCAAAGCCAGGCTGAGTTTTTACTTTCACCTTGCTTGCGACCGGTAGATCTATAGTCAGTTGATTGTCGAGGACGATCGAGCCCTCGGTAATAAAGTTGTGTTCGACCCAGAAATGGTTTGGAGCAAGTGCGGTATGAGTTTTCCAGACCATTTGATACTCGAGTACATCTCCGGCCCGCAGACCACGGACCGTGACGTGCTTCTGCCTGGCGTCGGTGTAAACAGGTGCTTCACGAGTCACATCCGCGGTTAAGTCCTGGATATCGGACGGAGTCGCGTTGACTACAGTTCCATCGGCTTTAAGCACGCGAACGAAATCCATGTCGAGTTTTTCATTCGCAGAGTTGTAACTGAAGACGAGTTGTCCAAACCGCTCCACACCCTCGGCGCTTTGAACCTTGACGCGCACCCGTCCTTCATGCCGGCCGGTGCCATCGCGCTCAAAGCGATACGTGTCGGTCATACGTTCGATGACTACGGCTTCCTGCGAATAGTCTGGTTTTTGACTGGCGGTTTCTTGTGCCGGGGCTCTGGAGCCTAGCAGAAAGGAAACGGTGACAAGCAGGGCGATGATCCGGGGACTGGGAGGGGAAGGCATTTTGAATCTCCTACGTTCATGAGGGTCCGACGTGGCGATTCAGTGTAGCATGTAAGCCACAGATGACACGGATTTTAAATCCCGATTTTAAATCCGTGTCATCTGTGGCCTGCTTCAAGTCTTTTCAGTTGCTGCATCGCGTTCACATTCTTCGGATCCAATTCGAGCGATCGTTTGTAATTCCTGATAGCGAGCTCGCGTTCGCCGTTGATGGCGTATGCCTCGGCGACGCTGTCGTAGACGTTTGCGCTGGTGGGATAGAGATAAACATTCAATTTGAAAATCTCGAGCGCTTCTTTCGGCTGTCCACGGCCGTTCAACATGCGATAGGCCCAATCGTTTAGATCCGTTTCCCAGTGGCTGGAAGCCTGGTTGCTTTTGTTTCAATTCATTAAAGACTTCGACAGCAGCATGGTAGCCGCGGTTTCGTAGTTTCATGCGGAGAGCGGTCACAGGATCGGAGGCAGCAATCTGCGGTTTGTAATAACCTGCCAGCTCATCGATAAATTCTTCCGGAAAGGCACCTGCGACATTCGTCAGCACAACAACGGCCAGGTCATCTTCCGGATAAACGAAGAACGCCGCGCGGCTTCCACCCGTGGCTATCACAGCGCGATGTTTGGGCCGCGGCTTCGTCATCCAGCCTATGGCCCACTGTGTTGGCTCGCCGTTGTTGTACGCGCCGGCTTTCCACAGCGTGTCGAGAGCAGCTTTGGATTTGAGGAGTTTGCCTTGCTGCAACGCGATGAGCCAGTGGGCCAGATCCTCGGCCGTACTGTTCATGCCTGACGCTGTCCATCGAAATTCCGGAAACTGCGCGTAGTCTTTTATCAACTTCTCCGATGCGAGTTTCCTGCCATCGACGCTGTTGACGTAACGATAAGTTGAGGCGGCGTTCTTTATGACGTCGCGCGAGTCGCCAAAGCCGGTGCTCTGCATGCCGGCGGGTTGAAACTGTCTTTGTTTGAAAGTTTCAGCGAAAGGTCTTGCGCCGAACTTGTCGATGATCTTGCCCAGCAGCGCATAGTTCGTTTGGTTGTAGCTGAATCGTTCGCCAGGCGCAGAAGAAACCGGCATCGATTTCAGCTTGGTCCAAACTTGCTCCTCATTCATCCCGTGGGGAAATCCGTAGTTTACCGGGTCGAGAACCGACAGAACATTCGGCAGACCTGAGACGTGCGTTAGCAACTGCCTAATCGTAATTGCCTGCCACGACTCAGGAAGACCGTCGAGATAGCGTGACACGGGAGCGTTTAAATCGATCTTCCCTTCTTCGACGAGCTGCATGATTGCAACGCCGGTGAAGGCTTTGGTGCAGGAATAGATTGGGAAAATTGTTTTGTTTGTGGTGGGAACGGAATGATGAATGTCAGCGATTCCGAACGACTTGAGCAGAACGATCCGGTGGTTTTGAACCACCGCGACCTGCAACCCCGCAATTCTGCGTTCATGCATCTCTCGCCGCAGCAGTGCTTCCACATCTGCTGACTGACTGGCTGCCGGGACTTGAATAAATAGAGTGAAAAAGATCAGGAATATACGTTTCACATTGAAGAAACACCGCGGCATCCATTTTTGTGTCGAGCTAAGGTCGCATGCAAAACCCTCTGCAAGATCTGCTCACGCGCCGGTCGTTGCGCGTTTCTCGATCTTTGCCCACGTATCGCGAAGGCCGATGGTCCGATTGAACACAAGTTTGTCGCTCGAGTCGCGGTCGACGCAATAATAACCAAGACGCTCAAACTGATACTTACTGCCGGGTTCTGCGTCGCGCACACTCGGTTCTACCATGCAATCGTGAAGCACCTGCAAAGAATCAGGATTCACATTTGCGGTGAAGTCCTGTCCTTCTTCAACATCGTTCGGATCCTCTTTAACAAAAAGGTTGTCGTAGAGACGAATCTCTGCCGGTAAAGCGTGGGCGGCTGACACCCAGTGAATAGTCGACTTTACCTTTCGACCGTCAGGCGTGTTACCGCCGCGTGTGGCCGGATCGTAAGTGCAACGGAGTTCTACGATGCTGCCGCTGCTATCCTTGATGACTTCCGTGCAGGTGATTAAGTAGGCATAACGCAGACGCACCTCGCGCCCCGGGGCAAGCCGGTAAAACTGCTTCGGTGGGTCTTCACGGAAATCGTCGTCTTCGATATAGATCACTTTCGAAAAAGGAATCTTTCTCGATCCAGCGGAGCTGTCTTCGGGATTGTTGATGGCATCCATTTCTTCAACCTGATCGTCGGGATAGTTTTCAATCACTACCCGCAACGGCTTCTGCACGCACATCACGCGCGGAACAATCCGGTTCAAGTCCTGGCGCAGGAAATACTCGAGCTGTTGTAACTGAGTTATGCCGTTTGTCTTCGAAACGCCGACGCTGGCAATGAAGTTGCGAATCGCTTCGGGAGTGTAACCGCGCCGGCGCATCCCCGAGAGAGTCGGCATACGTGGATCATCCCAGCCGGAGACATGTCCTTCTTCAACCAACTTCAGCAGCTTGCGTTTGCTAAGCAGAGTATGAGTGAGCGCGAGACGGTCGAACTCATACTGGCGCGAAGGAAAGATCCCAAGCTGATCGATGAACCAGTTGTATAAAGGACGATTATTCTCGAACTCCAAAGTGCATATCGAGTGCGTCACGCGCTCGATCGAATCCGACTGCCCGTGCGCGTAATCGTACATCGGATAAATGCACCACTCGCTGCCGGTGCGATGGTGGTCCATGTGGAGAATTCGATACATCACCGGGTCGCGCAGGTTTAGATTCGGCGAGCTCATGTCGATCTTCGCTCGCAGCGTTCGTGAGCCGTCCGGAAACTCTCCCTGCTTCATCCGCTCGAAGAGATCGAGGTTCTCTTCAACAGAACGGTTGCGATAGGGGCTTTCCCTGCCCGGCTCAGTTAACGTGCCGCGATACTCGCGAATCTCTTCAGCGCTGAGGTCGCAAACGTAGGCTTTACCGTCGTTAATTAACTGAATCGCCCAGTCGTAGAGTTGTTGAAAGTAATCAGATGCGTAGTAAAGACCGTCCCATTCGAAGCCCAGCCAACGCACATCTTCCATGATGGCGTCGACGTACTCTGTTTCTTCTTTGGACGGATTGGTGTCGTCGAAACGGAGATTCGTCTTGCCGTTAAACTCCGCTGCTAATCCGAAGTCGAGGCAGATGGCTTTGGCGTGACCGATGTGCAGGTAGCCGTTTGGTTCCGGAGGAAAGCGTGTTTGTACAAGATCGTATTTACCGCTTTTAACGTCCTCGATAATGATGTCTCTAATGAAATTCGATGGTCCTTCAGTGCTCATGAGCTAATCATAGTGGATAAACGTAGTTGCGACAAAAAGACGAGGTGAACTCATTCGCCTTTTTGCCTGTCAAACCGCACATTGCGAACTCTCCCCGAACTCAAACGAAATCCCGTGATGCGTTTTTCACTGTCGCGCGTGAATTGCACTGTCGCGAAAAACCACCGGGGGCTGGAAAACAGATCACCTTCAAGCTCCGTTAACGGAATATCGTCATGACGCCTGTGTTGGGCCACAAGTTTGCCATCCGTCACGACCAGCTTGTAGCTTGTGCCGAGCTCAGGACTGTAATAGTCGCCGGCGAATTGAGCTAGTTGTGCCGCTGTTGCAGGCGCACCCAATCTTTTCGCCGACTGGTTTTGGCTGGCATTCTTCATCGCGAACCGAACGACGTTCCCTTTGTCATCGCGTTCGAACGTCACCTCCGAGTTCGCCTCTTTCACGAAAAACGTAATTTCAGATTGTGGAATCAATTCTCCCTTCGGCGAGGTTCCGGGTTGTGCCATCAACTTGTCGCCTTCTTTACTGATTATCACCAGCGTTCTTCCATCGAGCAGGTAACGTCCCGCGTAGGCTTCGAGGATTGCCGGATCAACTTTCACCGCTGTTCGTTCGGCTGTCGCTGGTTTGGGCGGCTCCGGCCCCAGCTTCTCTGCAAGATAGAGGTCGGCTATTCTCATCGCCAACTGCTGAGGATTAAGCTGCCCGAAGTTGCTCAACACCACTACACCAAAGCGCTGATCAGGAAACCAGAAAGCAAAGCTGCGGTATGCAGCATCTCCGCCGGCATGACCAACAGTATTCAATCCGCGATATGGACCAATGCTCAATCCGAACGCGTAGCCAAGTTGCTTCCCGCTATTCAAAGTTCCCTGCTGGTGCATCTGTTTAATAACGTCTGCGCCGCCAATCTTTTTATCTTCGTAATTGATCACCCAGCGCGCCAGATCCTCAGCCGTAGTAAACAGACTCGTCGCCCCGACGTTTGCGTAATTCAGCGGCGCAAGTTTGAAGCCCCCGCCCGGGCCGGCCGGTGCATAGGAGTACGCACGGTTTTTGACGATCCGTTCGTGGTCATCATGAAAGTGGGTGCTGGTCATGCCGAGAGGCTTGAAGATATTTGCGTCAGTGTAATCGCGAAACGACTGACCACTTACTCGTTCAACAATCACCGCGAGCAGGGTATAGCCCGTGTTTGAATAGAGGTTCTCAGCACCCGGATCAAAGTTAAGTTCTTTCTGGTGCCGGACCATCTTCAGGATGTGCTCTTTCGTGATCACATCATCCATCCGCCATCCGGCCATGCCGAGTAAAGTCCATTGATCGCGCAGTCCGCTCGTGTGATGGATAAGATGGCGAATCGTGATCTTCTTGCCGAAGTCCGGCACTTCCGGCAAGTGCTTGCGAATGTCGTCGTCAAGCGAAAGTTTTCCCTGGTTCGCCAGCAACGCGATGGCGAAGGCGGTAAACTGTTTTGAAACCGACGCGACATGAAACACCGTTTGCGGTGTTATCGGAACGTTGTATTCCAGGTTTGCGCTTCCATAGCCGCGTTTATAGACCACGGCACCGTCCTTGATGACGGCAATTGCGGCCCCGGGTGACTCAGCTTTGTCCCAGTTTGCAAACAACTGATCGACTTTTTTCGCGATTGGGTCTTCGCTGTTTTGGGCCAGGGCTGTCGTGACCAGGCAACAGCACAGAAATGAAAAGGCCAGGAACAATCGTGTTCTCATTTATCCTCCTCCGGAGTTTGGGGCAAGCATGTGCGCCACTAATAAACTTTAAACGGGACGTTTGCAAGGCAAACCTCGACGGTAGCTGGCTAAGTGGACCGCTTTGGAGGAACGAAAAGGAGAGGATTGGTAGGCGCGTGCGGACGCGTTGTTTCGGCTTGAGTTCAAACGGTTCTACTACTTTTCTTAAAATGAGATCAGAGGCTACCATTGGCGTGAACAATGTCACTCAAGAGCAGATTCGCTTCCCAATTCAATCCAAGGATCCGCGACCGAGGTCTCGCCTACTTTCGTTCGGGCGCGGTCAAGATTCTCGAACACTCTGACTTTTACGTGCTGGCGCAAGTGCAAGGTAACCTCAATTATTTCGTGCAGCTTTCACTTACGTCGAACTCACTCGACGTTGCTTGCACCTGCCCGTACTTCGCCGACGGTGAAGACTGTAAACACATCTGGGCGACAATATTGGCAGCCGACAACAAGAACTATCTCTCCGAGGTAAATCTCCACGGCCCGCTGAAACTTGTTTACGACGACGATGCGCTTGAGACGTTGCAACTCCTCGAAGAGGACGAGCCGGCACCCGCACCGCAACTGCTCTGGCAACGACAGCTCGCCGTAATTACCGACTCAATCAAAAATGCGCGACCACCGCAGCGCAATCCCTGGCCTGATAATCGTAAGATTTACTATATCGTTGACCCCCAGGCGTCGCGCACGTCGGGATTACTGAATGTCGAGATTGATTTTCGTGAACGCAACAAAAAAGGTGAATGGGGCAAATTCAAAAAGGCGCGCATCAAGCAGGATCAGCTTGGTCAGCTCAGCGATCCGAGTGATCGAGAAATCCTTTCACTGTTGATGGGGGGCAAGGATCCCTACTGGTCCGCCTATAGTTATGGCGGGTTTGAGTTACCCAACCCCTTCATCCTCTCTGACACGCTTCAGCCGCTGTTACTGGCCAGGATGTGTGTCACCGGACGATGTATGTTTCGTCCTGAAACAAAAGATGCCGAACTCAAGCAGCTTGAGTGGGATGACGCCACCACCTGGCAATCATGGTTAGTGGTAAAACGTATTAACGATGAATATGCTTTGAGCCTGGTTTTGCGAAACGGTTCTGATGAGATCGAGTTTTCCGCTGCGCCTTTGACAACCGAAGCGGTCGTTATTGGACCGGATTTCAAAGTCGCACGTTTCACTATGAAAGGCACACGCGCATGGAGTGCTGCTCTACGCACTTCCGGCGGACTAAAAATTCCGGTAACTGAATCGCGAGAACTGATTGCCCGACTCCTGGATTTACCATCCATGCCAGATCTGGAGGTGCCTCCTGAGTTACATTTCGAACGCGTTAGTTTTCCACCTCAACCGCGCCTGATTGTACGTAAGTCGACCTTTGCTCCATACCAGACTGAACAGGAAGCAAAGCTGTCTTTCGATTATGAAGGTGTCGAAGTTGATTACTCCGATACACGTGATGGTCTTTACGATCGTAATCGAAACCGTTACATCGAACGTGACCTTGCGTCGGAAGAAAACGCATTAACACTCCTCAATACGTTGGGTATTAAACGAGGACCGCAATACTCAGAGTCGTTGCGGATTAATCCACGTAACCTGCCGCGTGCAGTACCTACTCTACTGGCAAATGGATGGCGCGTCGAAGCGGAAGGAAAACTCTATCGCATCCCTGGTTCTTCCAGCCTGTCGGTAAGTTCAGGGATTGACTGGTTTGAATTGCATGGTTCGCTGAACTTTGGCGAGGATCTCGAAGTGAAACTTCCGCAGTTACTTTCCGCCTTGCGACGCGGCCAGAAGATGATCGCGCTGGGCGATGGGAGTTTCGGCGTGCTACCGGAAGAGTGGCTACAACAATACGGATTCCTCGCGTCTTTGGGTGTAACCGAAGAGGACCACCTCCGCTTTCAACGAACACAAACTGGAGTGCTCGATGCCCTGCTCGCAGCACGACCGGAAATCACCTGCGACGAAACGTTCGCGCGTGTTCGCAAGGAATGGCAAAACTTTAATGGAATCAAACCCGTCGCAGCGCCACGCGGGTTTGTGGGCCAACTGCGAGATTATCAGCGCGAGGGCCTGGGCTGGTTTAAGTTTCTCCAGCGATTCAAGTTTGGGGGGTGTCTCGCAGATGAGATGGGGTTGGGCAAGACAGTTCAAGTACTAGCGCTACTGGAATCGCGACGCCACAAAGACTCTCGACCTTCGCTCGTAGTTGTGCCACGTTCGCTAATCTTTAATTGGCAACAGGAAGCAGCGCGGTTCACTCCCAGGTTGCGCGTTCTGAGTCACACTGGCAGCGAGCGAATCAAAGGAACTGAACACTTTGAGAACTACGACTTAGTCCTAACCACCTACGGAACTCTGCGGCGCGACGTCATCCATTTCAACGAAGTCGAATTTGACTTTGTGATTCTCGACGAAGCGCAAGCGATCAAGAATGCTTCCACGGAAACAGCGAAGGCCGTGCGGCTCTTGAAGAGTCGACAGCGTCTCGCACTGAGCGGAACACCAATCGAAAATCACCTCGGTGAATTGTGGAGTTTATTTGAGTTTCTGAATCCGGGGATGCTTGGTTCATCATCGGTATTTCAGTTTTCGACAAATGGACCACAGAAACCGAACGAAGAGTCGCGCACTATGTTAGCGCGAGCATTGCGCCCGTTTATTCTACGGCGCACTAAGCAGCAAGTCGCAAAGGAACTTCCCGAAAAGCTCGAGCAGACGATCTATTGTGAAATGGATGAACGGCAGCGCCGGCAGTATGAAGAGCTGCGCGATTATTATCGCCAGTCACTATTAGAGAAAGTCTCGCGCCAGGGCATCAATAAGTCGAAGATTCAGATACTCGAAGCGCTGCTGCGTCTACGCCAGATTGCGTGCCATCCTGCGCTAGTCGCCGGCTCGGTTGATGATGTCACTGCAAACGCAAAACTCGACGTCCTCTTGCCACGTTTGGGGGAGGTAAGTGAAGAGGGACACAAGGCCATTGTGTTTTCGCAGTTCACAAGCTTTCTTTCCATCATCCGCAAACGATTGGACCATCAGGGTGTGGTATATGAATATCTCGACGGCAAGACGCGCAACCGCGGAGTAGCGGTGGAAAGATTTCAGAACGATCCAGACTGCAAATTGTTTCTGATCAGCTTGAGGGCCGGCGGGCAGGGCTTAAATTTGACTGCCGCGGAGTACGTTTTCCTGCTTGATCCCTGGTGGAACCCCGCGGTTGAAGCGCAGGCCATCGATCGCGCGCACCGCATCGGCCAAACGAATCGTGTCTTCGCCTATCGACTCATCACGCGCGACACAGTCGAGGAAAAAGTTCTCGAACTTCAATCGACCAAACGAGAGCTGGCTGACGCCATCATCAATGCGGACAACAGTGTGATACGAAACATCACCGGCGAGGATTTGAGACTGTTGTTGTCGTGATAATCAAATCGTAAACGAGCAACTGTCGAGTCGCTACACGCGAATTCGACAAAGACTGCGACGCTGAGAATTAGCGGTCGCTAAGTGGAGCGTTTTGGAGAAACGGAAAACGTAATTGTACGGCGTAACTTATCGAGAGGGATGGTAGGCGCGTGGGGATTTGAACCCCAGACCCCTACCGTGTCAAGGTAGTGCTCTACCCCTGAGCTACGCGCCTACAAGTGGGTGTCAATAAGTAGCCTGATTGTGAAAACAGGCGAGGCTGAACTTAACAAGCGCCAGAGAAGGTGTCAAGCGAAGCCCTCAACCTGTGAAACCCTGTCACGCGTGGTGATAATCAGATAATTTCGTCACTGAGCACCACCTCAAATGTGACTACTTGGACGCAGGTGCCGGTTCCTGGCTCACGCGGTCCCATTCGTCATATAAACCCCGAAGTAGCGTCTCTGTTTGCTGATACTCTTCGTTCAAGGCGATCAGCCGATCGGCGTCACGCGCTACTTCCGGCGTTCCCATCTGCTCAGAGATCTCGTTCAGACGCTGCTCGGCGCGTGAGATTTCAGTCTCGACAAGCTCCGGAGTGCGCGTGTCTTTTTTCTTTTTTACTACTTTGACGCCGGGCTTTTTCGGAGCGGGCGGCGGTGGCTTGACCGGCTCCGGTGCCGGAACATTCACCGGCGCAGCTATAATACTCACGAGATTGTCAGGCTCAACACCAACCGGCGCGGGAGCAGCAGAACCGCGCAGCCCAAGTTTCCAGTCGTGATACTCGGTGTAATCGCCGTCGTAATGCTCGGCGCCGCCAAGCCCATCGAGCGCAAGGATCTGGGTCGCCACGCGATCGAGGAAATAGCGATCGTGACTGATCGTCACAATCGTTCCTTCATACGCAGACAATGCTTCTTCGAGTGATTCACGAGAAGGAATGTCGAGGTGGTTAGTCGGCTCGTCAAGCACAAGCACATTCACGCGCGAGTAGATCAACTTCGCAAGCGCGAGCCGACCTTTCTCACCACCTGAAAGGTCCCGCACGTGTTTGTAAACGTCGTCGCCGGTAAACAGAAACTTCGCGAGAAACGAACGCAACTCACCCGCGGTCGCAGTCGACGGCGCAACACGACGCAACTCCATAATGATCTCGTTACGATCGTCGAGATCGTCGAGCTGCTGTGCGTAGTAACCGATCTGAACCTTCGTTCCCCAGCGAACTTCACCCTCAAGCGGCGCGAGCTTATTGAGTATGGTCTTCAGAAACGTCGTCTTGCCGGATCCGTTTGGACCAATGATGCCCAGACACTCACCGCGACGCAGAATGAACGAGATGTCTTTCGCCAGCAGCTTACCGGGATAACCGATCGAAACATCCATAACCGTGAGCACGTGGTTGCCGGTACGCTCAATTGCCTGGAGACGAAAATCGCCTGACGACTGGTCATGTCGCACAGCATCGATGCGTTCGAGCTTCTCCAGCATCTTGCGGCGCGATTTCGCCTGCTTCGTTTTTTGCCCAGCGATGTTTCGACGGATGAATTCTTCGGTCTTCGCGATCAGTTGTTGCTGGTTGTCGTAAGCACGCTGTTGCGCCTCGCGACGCTCTTCCCGTTCTACCAGATAGGCAGAATAGTTGCCGGTATAGCTTGCGGTGCGACCGTTTTCAACCTCGATGATGCGACGGCAACACTGATCGAGGAAATAACGATCGTGGCTAATAATTACAAAGGCGGCTTGATATTCCTGTAAAAATTTTTCAAGCCACTCGACCGCATTCACGTCGAGGTGATTGGTAGGCTCGTCAAGCAACAGGACGTCGGGTGAAGCGAGCAGCAGACATGCGAGACCGAGACGGTTTTGCTGGCCGCCGGAAAGTTTCTCGGTTTCGAGCGACCACATCTCGCGTTCGAAACCGAGTCCCTGCAGGATGGCCTCGGCCCTGGCGGCGTATTCAAACCCGCCTTCGTGCTCGAATTGTTGCTGGAGATCGCTGTAACGTTCGAGGACTTTTTCGAGGTCGTCGCCCGGATCCGCCATGCGATGCTCGAGCTCGTGCATCTCATGTTCGATCTGCTGCAGGCGGCCAAATGCGGCAAGTGCCGATTCATGGACCGTCGACCCGGGTTTGAAGTGAACATGCTGGTCCAACAAACCCAGCTTGACTCCACGCGCGCGGACAACGTCGCCGCGATCTGCCGTCTCCTCAGCCCTGACGAGACGGAAGATCGTGCTCTTACCCGCGCCGTTTCGACCTACAAGTCCGACGTGTTCTCCGGGATTCACTTGCAGGGACGCCCCTCGCAGGACGTCCTGAACGCCGTAAGACTTATAAACTTCTGAAAGCCGAAACAACATCCACAGATCGCACGGTTTTACTTGTTCGAGTTTGCACCAGGCCTGACGGTGACAGGTGAACTGGTCGCCGCCGGACTCGTCGCCGAAGGCTGCGGTGTTTGCGTCTCTGCCGGCGTTGTTGCCTGTGGCGAAGCAGCCGCACCTTCAGCAGCCGGACGCAAGCCGAGATTGCCCGGATTATTCAACATCTGTGAGGCGAGATTGTTCACGATTCGGGCTTCGTTAACGGCCACTTCCATCAACGCCGCATTGAGCAGCTGCTTACGCTGATTTGTAAGCGCCTGCGTGATCTGCTGTCGCACGCCGGGACTTTCCAAAGTCAGGTTTTCGGCCGTCAGCCGTCGCTCGGCGAGTTTGAAGATGTACCACTTGTTGCGGAAAGAAACCGGCTGCGTGTAGTCGCCTACCTGCATCGATCCGAAGAGGTTTGAAACCAATTCGGCGGGGAAACTGTTCTGTCTCAGATCTTCTTCGGTAGCAAAGCCAATGTCGCCGCCACCCTGCAGGCTGTTGATGTCTTCACTCTTTGCGCGCGCGACCGTTGCGAAATCAGCGCCGCCTTGAAGTTGCTGGTAGATGTTGTCGATCTTCAGCTTCGCATCGGCCTCGTTCTTTGCGTCGTCCTTGATGCCGGTGGCACTGTTATCAGCAGGATCGACGGCGATCATCGCGAGTGCCACACCGCGCTCCGCTCTGAATAGATTGCGATTTGAGGTGTAATACTCTTCGACTTCCCTGTCGCTGATCAGGATCTTGCCGTTGTACTTGTCCTGGAGCGCAGCGATCGCAAGTTCTTTGCGGGCTTGCTCGCGCAGGCTCTCGATCGACATGTTCTGCTCTTTCAGTCGCTTGTCAAACTCCTCGGAGGTCAAACCGCTATTTTGCCTTTGACCCGCAATAGCGCCCTCGATCTGCTGGTCGGTGGGCAACACCTTTTCTCGTTCAGCGCGCTGAAACATCACTTCCCGCTGAATCAAAGTGTCGAGCACCTGCAACCTGGCGGTGGCCAGCTGAAGCTGGTTCAACGGAGTTGGATTGCCCCTCATCTGCTGGTTAATGGCCCGCTCGACCTCTGACAGCAGGATGTTACGGCCATTGACGGTTGCGGCCACATTGTTGTCTTTGGTGCCGGCGCCGCCGGAAGCACAACCGTTCAAAACCAGACCGGAAACGATCAAACATGCAATAAATAGAACTTTGGCGATGTTTCGCACTTTCACTCTGCTCCTTCTAAGTAACTGCGTAACTAACGTTCAGAGTTCAGCCTTTAGGCTGCTGTTTTGCAGGCAAGCTAAAGCTTGAACTCTGAACTAACCCGGTACCGAACTCTCGGTAGTGTCTCAGTTTAAATTCTGTCAATAACGCCGAAGGCGTTCGCTAATTTCAGCCCAGGGTTCGAGCGTTCGCGAGAATCCTGGGAAATAAATTCAAAATCGCGACCAACCCTGAAAGGGTTAGGCAGTTGGCGAACCTTTTCAAGGTTCACTGACTATTTTGTGATCGGGTAGGAGGCGGAGTTACCTCCGCCGTCCTCCCACACCACCGTACATACGGTTCCGTATACGGCGGTTCACAAAGCAAGCTGGAAGCGTTGGCGTTGTTCCAGCAGTGACAAAAGTCCACAGCGATCAAAGTAGG
>DASUPZ010000203.1:0-20778 GCA_036280855.1 Pyrinomonadaceae bacterium
GAGTTGGTGGCGAGTCGTAGTTTTGATCGCCGTGGCAGCCGCGGTGATGCTCTGGACGAGTGCTGATGCTGATGCACAGTGTTCTATGTGCCGCGCTGCTTTGACGAACGCCGCCAATTCTCGGCTCGTGCGACACCTCAACATGGGGGTGCTCGTGCTGCTGGCCCCTCCCCTCGCGATCTTTTGCACGCTCTTTATCGTTTTGAAACGCGGATCACGTGAATAATGGCAGACGATAACCCGCTCGCACTCGATGTTGAAAAGCGCACGACGCGAGGGCGCGTCTGCCCGCGCTGTGGAGGGAAGATCATTCCTTCGAATCGTGCTGTTTATCAATCCGGCGCGGATCCTACAGGCTCTTTTCCATTGTGGACTTGCGAACGATGTGGTTATGAAGAAGTTGGCGAACGGCGCAAGCCGGCCGGAAAGGCAAAGCACTAACAGACCATAATCAATCCGATGAGCAAAGAACTGACACTACTGAATTTTTTGTGCGTCATCGTAGCCATTGCTTTTCTGGCGATGGCCGTTGTAAGTGCCCTGGGTTCGGGCGACTTCTTCACGACTGACAACCTGTTCATCATCGTCGTGTGCCTCACCATGGCTTTGCTCTTCGCGATCAATCCGTTGCTTTACCTTCGATCGGAAGGCCGCTTGCCGATCCCGTTCATGAAAAGATCTCTCCCCGCTTCAACTCCCGGCAATGCTCAATTTCCAGCGAGCACCACACCGCCTTTGCTCGACGCGAAAGGCCGCGCAGTGCCGCCCGACGTAAGGGCCATGATGGCGCGCATGGGCCAGCCGCAGAAAGATGTTTAAGCCACAAAAAAGCACAAAAGACACAATGGAACAGTTTTGTCTTTTTACGCGCATTAATCAGTCTGTGCTTTTTGTGCTTCTTTGTGGCTAATGATGGCTGAATACGTTTCGTGGCTGCCGCATCTCAACGCTTGTCTTAACACCACGAGCGCGTTGCTCCTGTTTACCGGATACAGATTCATCCGCGCGCGAAACGTTGCGGCTCATCGTGCCTGCCAGATCGCGGCGCTCGCGATCTCGATCCTTTTTCTCGCGTCGTATCTCACTTATCACTTCAACCACGGAGCCACGCGTTTTCAGGGAACAGGACTGGTGCGGCCGCTCTACTTCACCATCCTGACGACGCATACAATTCTCGCGATGGTGATCGTGCCGCTCGTGATCCTGACGTTCTATCGCGCGTTTCGCGGCGACTTCGTGCGACACCGGAAAATCGCCCGCATCACGCTCCCGCTCTGGTTATATGTCTCGGTAACGGGCGTAATCGTTTACCTTATGCTCTACCAGATCTATCCTTCCTGAACTGTGACTAAAAACGGCAATCATCCAGGCGTAAAGGTCCGTGAAGTGCGCAGGCGCGGCTCTGGTCCAATCCTGCTGCTCGCGGCGCTGTTTGTCGCAGCGACTTTTCTCGCCTGGTACTTCTCGTGGTTTGGCCGTGGACTGTCTGACGAAAAGATCACGGAGTATCTTGCCGACCTTGAGAAACCGCGCCACGTGCAACACGCGTTGCTCCAGGTGCAGCAGCGGATCGAACGCGGCGACGGCAATGTCAAACAGTGGTATCCGCAGCTCATCACACTCAGTGGCAATCCGGAAACAGAGTTCCGGCTGACCGTCGCGTGGCTGATGGGCTTCGATAACAAGTCGAAAGAGTTTCACGACGCGCTTTTGAAGCTACTGCAGGATCCGGAACCGATCGTCCGTCGTAACGCGGCGCTTGCTCTCGTCCGCTTTGAGGACCACAGCGGACGTGAGGAGTTGTTGTCTGTGTTGCGGCCGTACCCGTTGAAGTCTCCGGCAGATGGCGTGGTTGCGAGTACTTTGCAGGACGGCGCAACGGTGGCGCGCAGGGCGTTACTGGCCCGAATTCAGCAGACCGATGGAAAGGTGACCGAGATTCGATCGCCGTTGCCGGGAAAGATCCACTGGGTCCTGAAGCCAAATGGATCGCCGGTCGCACGAGACGAGGAAGTATTGAGTCTGAATTCAGATGAAGACAGTATCTGGGAATCTTTGCGCGCGTTAGCTCTGATCGGGACCGCGGATGATGTCCCACTCGTCCAGAGCTATGCAGAATCAACCGAGGCCTCGGGTCGCATTAAGGAACAGGCAGCGTTAACGATTCGATCGATCAAATCACGCGGGTAATTCAGCTGGTGCTGCCGGCGGTGCGTCCGGCAACGTGATCCCGTGAACCGCTTCCCAGTCATCCGTAGGCACCATTTCGATCGCATCCCACGGACATCCATCGAGAAACGCTCCATCAGGACCTTTGCTCGTACACTTCTGACAGCCGATGCAGAGGTAGGGATCCACTTCGATTCGACCAAACGGCGGGTGGTCCTCATCGGGCACCCAGAACATGCACGCTTCAATCGGACAATACTCGATACACGCCGGCGAGCCGGAACAACCCGTACAGCAATCGGTGGTGATCGCCAGTATGCGGGGCCGCTTCTTCCGTGTAGCCTTTCCGTCGCCCTCCGACATAGGCCAGTGTTTGTCTACGATGTCGTACATCCGCTGTTTAAGCCTCACGTTTGTATGGTCGAACGTAGTCCGACTCTAACATAGCTTTGCGGAATTCCTCAACGATTTGTGTCGGCGACCTTCTTTGCTTGCCGCGGAATAACAGTGGCATTAAGAAAGTAGGTAGATACCGAAACGGAGGACGAACAAATGGAAGTGGTAACAGGTGTATTTAGATCACGGAATGAGGCGGAGAATGCAGCTAATCAGTTAAGATCACTCGGAATAGCTAAAAAGAATATAGGAGTATTGGCGCCGGGCACTGGTGCGGCAGACCGGGTCGAAGCCGGCGTTCCTGTCACGGATACTGAAGAGCCGGGAATGGGCAAGGCGATGGGTGCGGCAGTCGGCGGCGCGATGGGCGCTGCTGGCGGCGCGACGCTGGGTCTTGCGGCAGCTAGTTTGGCAATTCCCGGTGTTGGACCAATCATCGCTTTCGGAATGGTTGGCGCGGCGCTGCTGGGCGTTGTCGGAGCGGCGGCGGGTTCAGCGGTCGGCGACCAGGCTGAAGAAGAGCTTGGCGAAGGAATTCCGCACGAAGATGTTTTCCTGTACGAAGATGCTTTGCGACACGGGAAGTCGGTGCTCATCGCCTATGTTGACGACGATCAGGAAGATCGAGCGCGCGAGGTGATGAACAACGCGGGCGCTGAAGACCTCGACACTCTTCGCGAACAGTGGTGGCAGGAGCTGCGAGAGGATGAGCGGACGCACTACCAGGGCGACGACTTCGATCGCAACGAAGAAAGCTACCGCCGAGGCTACCAGGCTGCGTTGCATCCGCGGCGTCGAGGTAAGGCTTATGCGGATGTTGAAGACGAGTTGAGGACCAGTTATGCCGGAACCGTGCTTGACAGGTCATTCCAGTCCGGGTATGAACGCGGCATGACTTATCGTTCACGTCGAGCGGAGAATCGTTAAGGTTGAAGGATTTTCTTTTGAACGCTGCCGTCCTGATCGGGATACTGGGCGGCAGTGCGTTCATCACCACGTGGTTTGCACGTACGATGTACATTCGCTGTGAAGCATGCGGCACTCTGAATGCGCGCCGGCGCAAGGAGTGCCGCTCTTGCAATACCTCGCTTTAGACATCATGTAAATCCTGTCGAGGCCCTAATGTCCACAACACAAGTACCCCCGGAGTGGCGCACGCACGCCGAACTCACCGACTACCGCGAAACACCAAACTACACCGATACAGTCGCGTTCGCGCGGCGTTTGGCCCACGCATCATCGGCGATTGAATTCGAGATCTTCGGCCAGAGCGGGCAGGGAAGAGACTTACCCTTACTCATCGCCTCCGAGAGTCATACGTTCACTCCCGAAGCGGCACACGCTGAAGGTAAAGCGATTGTCCTGATCCAGGCGTGCATTCACTCAGGTGAACCAGACGGTAAAGACGCCGGTTTCGCCCTCCTGCGCGACATCGCGATCACGAAGACCGTAACCGGCATCCTCGACAACGTCGTGCTGCTCTTCATGCCGCTTTACAACGCCGACGGTCACGAACGATCGAGTCCATACAATCGCATCAACCAGAATGGACCAGTCGACATGGGCTGGCGCACGACAGCCACGTACCAGAACCTCAATCGCGATTACATGAAAGCCGACACGCCTGAGACGTGGGCGTGGCTGCGTTTGTGGAACCAGTGGAAACCGGATCTCTTCATTGACTGTCACGTAACGGATGGCGCCGACTATCGCTCCGTCATCACTTACCATCACGAACACCACGCTGGCGTTGATGAAGCCGTCGTCGCCTGGGAACGAGACGTGTTCGGAGGCAAAGTCAAACCTGCAACGGCCGCCGCCGGCCACGAAATCTCCTGGTACCTGGAATTCATCGACAATCGCGATCTAACACTCGGTACCAGAGACTTCAACGGCTCGCCACGTTTCTCTACCGGCTACGCGCCGATCCGAAACCGTCCGGGAATCCTGATTGAGACGCACATGCTCAAAGACTATCGCTCGCGTGTGCTCGCAACTTACGACTTCCTGCGCGCGGCGCTGGTCGAAGTCAATAGCGATCCTGAGCGTCTGCGAAAAGTCGGACGTGATGCTGACGAACGTACAGTCGCCGCAGGAAGCACGTTCGATTCGGCTCGAATGTTCCCGCTGGATTTCGAACTGACCGATGAGACGACGCCGTTCGAGTTGAAGGCGTTTCAGTATGAGACGGAAGAGAGTGAGGTGTCCGGGGATTTGCGTGTGATCTACGGCCGCGAGCCCCTGGATTTAACTATCCCGATGTACGACACGTTCAGAATCACGAAAGCAGTCGCCCCGCCATTACACTACATCGTTCCCAGTCAGTGGACCAGGGTGAGTGAAGTTCTGCACGCGCATGGATTGGAAATGCATTTTCTTGCAGAAGCGGCTTCGGTCGAAGTTGAAAGTTATCGCTTCACTAACGTGACGTGGCCCGGAGAACCATTCGAAGGACGGCACATGCCGCGTTTCGATGTCGAACGTTCTATCGAGACGAGAGAGTTTCTGGCGGGTTCAGTCGTAGTGCCCCTGGCCCAGCCATTGGGAAAAGTAGTCCTCAACCTGCTTGAACCGGAAGCTCCCGACTCACTGGTCCGCTGGGGATTTTTCAACGCGATCTTTGAAGAGAAGGAATATGCAGAGCACTACATACTCGAGACGCTCGCGCGCGAGATGATGGCAAACGATGCCGCACTCCGCGAAGAGTTTGAACGGCGGGTTGCTACGGATGCAGACTTTGCTGCGAGCCCGTCAGAGCGTTTGCGGTTTTTCTACAAGAGATCGCCCTACTGGGATCCACAAATGAATCTTTATCCAGTAGGGCGAATCATTAGTAGTATCGATCTACCACTTACCTGATATCCAGACGCCCAACGAATCCATCTCGTTCCGCGGGATAGAATGGTCGGGCGCCGAGCAGGGCAAACAGTGTGTTTGCCTATACGACTGTGCGACGGCCGCCGATTATGTTGATAAGCAGCACTACGAGTGCTAGCACGAGCAACAAATGAATAAAACCACCAATCGTGTAGCTACTTACCACGCCGAGTAACCACAGGACCAACAGAATCACAAAAATCGTCCAAAGCATTTCGTTCTCCTCCTTTTGTTAACCACGCCCAAGTTTCGTTGGTACAAAAGCTATCGCGGAGGAAATTTGCAACGAGTATGCCGCTTCGAATTTCCGCAAATTCCGGCTATTTCGGTAAAAGAGACTTATAGCTGCGTTCGAAAACAAAGCAGTCGACCCCGATCCGTGTTCATTTGCGTTCATTCGCGGTCAATTATCACAAACTTGTGCTGGACTTCACATATTAGTCGCTGGTAAAGTTGCACGAGCATCCGCGTCGCCCGGATGCTTGCAGGTCCCTTCCTAAGAAGTTACCTAGCTTTTTCAAACCCCGATTCGTTTTTATTCGTTAGCTGGAGGTTTTTTATGCCCACCCCCACGCCACGGGTATCTGTTCGCACCCGAAGAATGGCACTGGCTATCCTGGCAATTATCAGTATCTCTCTCTGCATAGCCGCGACTATCGTTACTTATCAGCGCCAGCAGCCCCCTGTTCAAAAAATCAACTACTCGCAACTCTACACGTTCGCTGCACCAGGCACCGCTGTCGCGCTCCAGGTCGAGGGCGAAACTATGACCGTCACCAAGGCAGATGGATCGCTCGTGGAAGCGACTGTCACTGGTGAAACTGCGCAGCACGAAGTGGTGCAACTGTTTCTGAAGAACAATGTCCCCGTCGAATTTCGTCCGATACAGCCCGGCATGTTGTCGAGCGTCGTGAGCTGGCTCTTGCCGGTGTTGACGCTCGGTCTAATCGGTTTCGCCGGCTGGCGGATTTATTCGAGCATGAGTGGGCGCGGTTCATTCGAACTCGAGAACCACAACGGCAAGCAGGACGTTGGCTTCGACGACGTCGCGGGCGTTGATGAAGCGCGCGCCGAGTTGACGGAGACGATTGAGTTTCTGCGCAACCCGCAACGGTTCAGCCGGCTCGGTGGTCGCGTGCCACGCGGCATTCTGCTTTACGGACCTCCGGGCACGGGCAAGACATTGCTCGCGCGAGCGGCGGCCAAAGAAGCGGGCGTCGCGTTCCTTGCGGCATCCGGATCGAGCTTCCAGGAAAAATTTGCCGGACTCGGCGCGGCGCGTGTGCGACACCTGTTCGCCAAGGGACGAAAACTTTCGCCGTGCATCATCTTCATCGACGAGATAGACGCACTCGGACGCCAGCGTGGTCGCGGTGGCGACTCGGCGTCGGCCGATCAGGACCAGACGTTGAACCAGTTGCTCGTCGAAATGGATGGCTTCGATCAATCGACCGCGGTTGTGGTTATTGCTTCGACCAACCGGCCTGACATTCTTGATAAAGCACTGACGCGTCCCGGCCGTTTTGATCGCGAGATCGCAGTCAACCTCGCGGACGTTTCGGGTCGTGAAGCGATCCTCAACGTCCACGCACGTAATCTCAAACTCGAAGACGGACTCGATCTCAAGTGGATAGCGCGAGGCACTCCGGGTTTCTCCGGAGCCGAGCTCGCGAACCTGATGAACGAAGCTGCCATTGCCGCAACGCGTGATGACGCCGAAGCGGTAGGCCGCAAGCACGTCGAGATTGCGCGTGACCGCATCCTGATGGGCGCGGAGCGACAGGGATTCATGATGGACGACGACGAGCGTTACGCGACGGCGGTACACGAAGCCGGACACGTTGCGGTCGGGCTTGCAGTTGAGAATGGCGATCCGATCCACAAGGTTTCGATTCTGCCGCGTGGACGTGCTCTGGGTGTGACGCAGTCGTTGCCTGAGCGCGATCGGTTCATGAAGAAGCGCGAGTACCTGGAAGATCAGATTGCGTTGTTGCTGGGTGGCCGCGCCGCTGAGCAGGTGCTGCTCTCGACGATGACCGCCGGTGCTTCAAACGACATCGAGCGTGCAGTTGAAATCGCGCGGCGGATGGTGAGTGAATTTGGCATGAGCCGCCTCGGACCAATTCACCTGGGCCAACCCGACCAGCCACACAGCCAGAGCCTGCTGGACAAGGTCGAAGAAGCCACGAACGAATTGATCAGCGAACAGCTCGAGCGTGCCTGTGCGGTCGTGAGTGCAGAACGCGAATCAATTGCACGTCTGGTGGAGTTGCTGATGGAACGCGACACCCTGGACGCCGAAGAAATCGCGGGCTGCTTCAACCGCGAAATCCCCCGCGCCGCGTAAGCCGCAAAAGCTTAAGCCACAAAGAAGCACAGAGGGCACAAATTGTGTCCTCTGTGCTTTTTTGTGCACGCACTTAAGTAATTATCAAAATCATTCATGTAAATTTAGCAGCGGCTAGACCACAAGGTAGAGTGGGTTCTCGAGGATCTTTTTGAAGGTCTGAAGGAATTTTGCGCCCGTGGCGCCGTCGATGACGCGGTGATCGCAGGACATTGTTACGCGCATCATTTGACGGATGACGATTTCGTTGTCGCGTACGACGGGTTTGGCAGTCATGGCGCCGACCGCGAGGATTGCACCTTCGGGTGGGTTGATGACGGCGGTGAATTCGTCGATACCGAACATCCCGAGGTTGCTGATAGAGAAGGTCGCTCCCGTGTACTCTTCGGGTTTTAGTCGACGCGAGCGGGCACGCTCGGCCAGTTCGCGTACTTCGCCTGCGATCTGGCTCAGCGACTTTTGATCGGCGGCGCGAACAACGGGCGTGATCAGTCCATCCTCAATCGCCACCGCCACGCCGATGTCGGCGTGTTCGTAATACCTGACAAACTTCTCCTGAAACGACGCATTGACCTCAGGGTGCTGGAGCAACGCTGCTGCGGTCACCTTGATGATGATGTCGTTGATACTAATCTTCAGATCGGGATCGAGTGCGTTGATGCCTTTGCGCATCTCGGCGGCGCGGTCCATCTCGATGTCGGTAGTGAGAAAGAAATGCGGGACTGGACCAAGAGAAGTGACGAGTCGCCTCGCGATCACTTTGCGAATCTCGCTTGCCGGCTCATCGCGATACGGTGAAGCAGCAGCCTGCTGAAACTGTCCGGGCTCGACGGCGCGCGGAAATTGCTGTGGCGCAGCTGCGGGCTTCGGTTGACTGATTGCGGCTTCGATGTCGCGCTTGATGATGCGCCCGCCTGGTCCACTGCCTTGAAGTGAGCGCAGATCGATACCCGCATCGGCGGCCATGCGTGCAGCGAGCGGAGAAACAATCATTCGTGCCCCGCCAGAAGCTGCAGCCTGCGGTTGTCGACCATCGACGTTGCTCGACTGCGGCTGGGGAGCAGGAGCACTACTGGCCGCAGCGGCCTTCGCCTGTGGAGGCGGCGGTGGTGCTGGTTGTTCTTCCTGCTTTGGTGCGGGCTCTTCCTTCTTTTCGGCCTGCGGAGCCGGCGCTGCTGCAGCCGGAGCTTCCGCAAGCACAGACGCGATATCTTCTTCGGGTTCGCCAATCACGGCTATCAACTGCCCGAGTGGCGCCGCCTGTCCTTCGTTAACCAGAATCTTGCGCAGGACACCATTGGCGAGTGCCTGCATTTCCATCGTTGCCTTGTCGGTGTCGATTTCGGCGAGCGGCTCGCCCATGGAGACCTTGTCTCCCTCTTTCTTCAACCAACGCGAGATCTGTCCCTCCTCCATGGTAGGGGAGAGCTTCGGCATGATTACCTTGGTGGCCATTCGGCGTTCCTTTTGCGTTTGAAGTTCAGAGTTCAAGCTTTAGCTTGCTGTTCGTTGAACTGGCAGGAGCAAGCTAAAGCTTGAACTCTGAACAATAGCTTTAATCCAAATAGGCGACTTCGCGCACCGCGGCGACGATCCTGTCTACATCCGGTATCGCAAGGTTCTCGAGGTTCTTCGCGTAAGGCATCGGCACGTCCTCACCAGAAACTCTCTTCACCGGAGCATCGAGATAATCAAACGCGCGCTCATGGATCTGCGCGCTGATCTCAGCGCCGACACCGCAAATCGGATGTGACTCCTCGGCGACGACAACGCGATTAGTCTTTTTCACTGACTCGATAATCGTGTCGATATCGAGTGGGCGGATAGTTCGCGGATCGATCACCTCACAGGAAACTCCCTGCTGCTCGAGTTGCTCCGCTGCCTTGAGCGCCAACGGCACCATCAACGATCTGGCAACGATGGTGACGTCTTTTCCTTCTCGTTTTACGTCGGCGACTCCGAGTGGAATGGTGAAGTCAGGATCGTCCGGAACTTCGCCTTTGTTTCCGTACATCCTTTCCTGCTCGATGAAGATCACCGGATCATCGTCTCTGATTGCAGACTTCAACAAACCTTTCGCGTCGGCGGGAGTTGAAGGCATCACGACTTTGAGTCCCGGAAAGTATGCATACCAGGATTCAAGCGCCTGCGAGTGCTGCGATGAAACCTGGTACGCCGAACCGCCCGGACCGCGAAAGACGATCGGAATGTTGAACTGACCACCCGACATGTAAAGCATCTTCGCGGCTGAGTTGATGATCTGGTCCGTCGCGAGAATGGAGAAGTTGAAGGTCATGAACTCGACCACCGGTCTGAGTCCCGCCATTGCCGCTCCAACTCCGAGCCCGGCAAATCCAAGCTCGGTGATCGGCGTATCGATGACGCGCTTGCCGCCAAACTCCTTCAGCAGGCCTCTGCTAACCTTGTAGGCGCCATCGTATTCGGCAACCTCTTCGCCCATTAAGAAAACTCGTTCGTCGCGGGCCAGTTCTTCCCGGAGTGCGTGGTTGAGTGCTTCGCGTATTGTGATTGTAGCCATATATGAATCGTGAACTCGAGAGAACTTACTTGCGACCCGGCTCGATAGGATTCGCGTAAATGTCGGTATACAGCTCCTCCGGATCCGGCAACGGGCTCTCCTCGGCAAAACGCAGTGCGTCTTCGACTTCCTCGCGAACCTTTTTGTCGATCTCGTCGAGCGCTTTTTGGTCGACGACCTTTTCCTCCAGCAAGCTGGCGGCGAACAGTTTGATCGGATCGCGTTCCTGATACTTCTCGATCTCGGCACGCGTGCGATAGTTTCCGGGGTCAGACATCGAATGGCCCATGAAACGATAAGTGCGGATTTCCAAAAGCGTGGGCAGGTAATCTTTGCGTGCACGTTCGACCGCGCGCAACGTGGCTTCGCGAATCGCAAGCACGTCCATGCCGTCTACAAACTCCGACGCCATCTCATACGCGCACGCTTTTTGCGCAATGTCGCGCAGAGACATCGCTCGTTCAACGGACGTGCCCATGCCGTACTGGTTGTTCTCGCAGATGTAGATGCAGGGAAGTTTCCAGAGCTGGGCCATGTTGAGCGACTCGTGAAACGCGCCCTGGTTTACGGCCGCTTCGCCGAAGAAACACAACGTCACCTGGTCTGTGCCCTGATACTTGGTGGCGAAAGCAAGGCCGGTTGCGAGCGGGATTTGACCGCCGACGATCGCGTGACCGCCGAGGAAGCCGACGTTCTTGTCAAACATGTGCATCGAGCCGCCTTTGCCTTTTGAACAACCGGTGGCTTTGCCGAAGAGTTCGGCCATGATCGATCTGGCCGACATTCCTTTGGCGAGCGCGATGCCGTGTTCGCGGTAGCTGCCAAGCACGTAATCGTCTTTGCGGACGGCGGAAATCGAGCCGACGCCGACTGCTTCCTGACCGATGTAAAGATGACAGAAACCGCCGATCTTGCCGGCGACGTAAACTTCCGCCGACTTTTCTTCGAAGCGGCGGATCAGAAGCATCTGGCGGTAGAGTTCAAGAAGCTGCTCGGCGGGAAGTCCGCTGAGCCGATCTTTCTGTTGTTCTTTGGCTTTGTCGCGTTCGCGCCGGAGTTGCTGTTTATCTGCGGTCTCGGGTGGCGCGTCTAATACATCGGTTGAGCCTTGTTGCTCTTCGGCTTGAGCTCTCGAAGGTGGTGCTGCGGTTTGTTTGCTCATGAATCGTCGGATTATAGCGATTGGGCGCGCTAAAAGAAAATATAGGTCCTATAAGACCTATAGGACCTATATTTGGGTTGAATTTGGTGTGGCGATTTAGGTCATCATGTCGATCGAGCTGATGCCTGCCCCCGCAACGGTCAAAACCGTCTTGCGGCCGTTCTTGTCGTTCTGCATGCGGCGGGCGGCGGTGCTCAGTAGCTCCTCAGTCGTCTCGCCGTCCTCGGGGAAACTGGCGACGCCGAGGCTCACCCCCAGCCCAACCATCGTCCCCGCACGCACCGAAAACAATTGCTCCTCGACAGCATTGCGCATGCGCTCGCTGATCGCCACAGCCATCTTGCTCGACGCCATCGGCATGATCGCGACAAACTCATCGCCCGCATAGCGAGTCAGAATGTCCATCTGCCGCAGTTCACGGCGCACAACACCGGCCACACTCGCCAGCAGTCGATCACCGATCGAATGCCCGTACTTATCGTTGACGATCTTGAAGTCGTCGATATCCATGGAAACAACTGACAACGGCTCTTTGTTCATTCGCTGGCACTCGGCAAGCCGTTGTTCCAGCATCATGTAGAAACCACGTGCATTCGGCAGCTCGGTTAACGGATCGACGAGCGCACTCTCGCGCGTCTTCTCGTACGTCAGCGCGTTGTTGAGAGCACTCGCAGCGTGCTGGCAAACAGACTCAAGCAAACGCACGTGCTCAGCCGTGTAAGAAGTACGACTCTGAGAGTAAAGTGAGATCGCTCCAAACGCGCCATCCTCACGCACGAGCGGCGACACGAGGACACATCGAAAACGTTTCACAATTTCATCGGGCACACCGATCATATCGAGATCGGGAGACGAATTGCACATGGAACGCGCATTCGCGATCACCCAACCCGTGATGCCATCGCCGATGGTCATCCGCCGGCGATTGAAAACTTCGACTTCTTCACCTACGACGTGCGCCGCGATTGCTTTACCTGATGGATCATCCACAAGGTAGATCACACACGTATCGAAAGGCACAATCGCCCGCAGCTTGTTAGCGACGAGCGTCACCGTGTCGCTCAGGTTGAGTGAAGAACCGATCGTCTGCGCGATCTCGTGAAGTGCAAAAACTTCTCTCTGCGCTTCACTGATCGAACGAAAGCCCGAACTCTCTTCGGAAACGCCGAGCACATCCGGAGCGAGTCCCGCATCAGGTTTCGTCGCGGTTTGATTGTCGACCGAAGGTGCTGACGCAACCTGCTCTTGAATGTCGTGCGAATCGATCAGCCGGTCAAAAGCCTCTACGTGCCTGATGAACATCTCGACCACTTTCGGATCGAACGCAGAGCCGACCATGCTGCGCAGAAGCGCGAGGGACTCTTCGCGTTTCATTCCCTTGCGGTATGGACGATCGCAACGAGTGGCGTCGTAAAAATCAACCACCGAGATGATGCGAGCAACGAGTGGAATCGCTTCAGCTTTCAGTCCTTTTGGATAGCCGCTGCCGTCCCACTTCTCATGGTGATAACGAACGATGTCTTCAACCGGGTAAGGGAAGTTGACACGTTTGAGAATGTCGCCTCCCACCGTCGGGTGAATCTTCATCTTCGCAAATTCAGCTTCGGTGAGTTTGCCTGGCTTGTTGAGTATGTACTCAGGCACGGCGAGCTTGCCGATGTCGTGCAGCAACGCGCCCGCGTGCAGCGCCCGGAGTTCCTGATCGGAGACATTGAAAAGCCTCCCCATTTCCTTTGCATAGATCTGTGTGCGACGCACGTGGCCATGAGTCGTCTGGTCCTTCGCATCGATTGCGATGGCGAGGGACTCGATGGTGTTCATGTGAATCGTCGCCATCTCTTCGACGTGACGGCGCTGCTCTGCTTCCGCGCGGCGCATCTCCTCAAAACGTCGCTCATTGAAGCGCACGAGGAAATAGACGAGGGCACAAATGAGCAGACCGAGGATGCCGTCCGCGAGGCTTTGGTCCACGACTGCGCTATAAAACAGCCAGACCACGCTCACGACAGAAATGCTCGCGATGAGAGCGGTACTCTTCCAGTCGGCTTTCTGCATAGGATGAGTTCGAAACCGGTGATTTGAACGAGAGTTGCGCAGGTAAAGTGCCCAACAGTGTTTGGCACGGGCTAAACTATAGAGGAAAATAGTTCAGAGTTCAAGCTTTAGCTTGTTCGAGAAGCGCAGCCTAAAGGCTGAACTCTGAACTCAAAGGGCCTTAACCGGCGGATATAAGCTGATCTGCGAGCGCAGAAACGTCATTTACGGGCTGCTGGCAGGCGTAATGTACGCAAACGTACGCGGTTGGGCGGCCATTTTGGAGCGGCCGGTCATGCAAAAGAGGGATGTTTTCAGAGCCAAAACCGGGGGCGACGACCTTGTTTGGAAGGTACCGGCGCCAGGCTTCGTGGAGCAGTGGGCGGATGTCTGCCGCGTCTTTTCCGACGATAGCGACCTCCTTCGGCGTGGAGAGCAGAAAATCAGCGGCCGAGAGAGCGTAACCGAAACCGGAAGGATATCGCCGGATCTGGCCACTGACTTCACTCAAAACAGCCGTTGCCACGTTCCGGTAGTTTTCATTGCCTGTGAGTACCGCAAGCCGCAGCAGCGCCATGGCGGCGACCGAATTTCCCGAAGGTGTCGCGTTATCGAAGTAGTCTTTCGAACGAACGATCAGGTTTTCGTGGCTCTTGCCGGTGAAGAAAAAGCTGCCGCCTTCGGTGTCCCAAAACTCATCGATCATTCGATCGGATAAAGTGATCGCTTCTTCCACCCAGCGAAACTCACCAGTGGTTTCAAATAAAGTGACGAGGCCTTCGATCAGGAAGGCATAGTCTTCCAGATAACCGTTAAACTTCGCCTGTCCATCCTTCCAGGTCCTTAACAACGAGCCTTCGCGCCGCAGATTTGAAAGTACAAACTCTGCGTTCTTCCGCGCTGCATCCGTGTAATCCGCGCGATCGAGGATCACTCCGGCTTCAGCGAAGCTCGCCAGCATCAATCCGTTCCACGCCGTCAGTATCTTTTCATCTCGATCCGGCTTTACTCGCTGTTCACGCAGCTCAAATAGTTTGCGCTTACTTTCGTTTAGCGAGTCGTGCAAAGCGGAAGCAGGGACGTTGTATCCCGTGGCGATTTCCTCGAGTGATCTCGTTACATTCGGAATGTTCTTGCCTTCGAAGTTGCCGGATTCCGTGATGTTGTAGTACGTGCAGAAAAGAGAAGCTTGAGTCTCGTCGAGCACAGTCCGGATCTCGTCGATGTCCCAGACGAAAAACTTTCCTTCGTGACCTTCGGAGTCTGCATCCTGCGTTGAGTAAAAACCGCCTTCAGGATGAGTCATCTCGCGAAGCACGTAGTCAAGAATGCCCTCGACAGTTTCGCGCGCCCACGGCGCCTGGCTCACCTGAAAATAGTGCAGGTATAGACGCGAGAGCAGGGCGTTATCGTAAAGCATCTTCTCGAAGTGAGGCACGAGCCAGCGCGCATCGACCGAGTAGCGATGAAAACCGCCGCCGAGTTGATCGTACATGCCGCCATTCGCCATCTTCTGACACGTGTAGTCGACCATGTCCAGCGCCTCGCGATCGCCCGTGCGGACGTAGGTACGAAGCAGAAACTCCAGCGTCATCGCAGGCGGAAACTTTGGAGCACCGCCAAACCCGCCGTTGACCGAATCGTAATTCCTGGCAATACCGGTGTAAGCGGCATCGAGCAGGTCAACTTCGATCGGATGACCGGAACCGGCCGTTTCGCTCAGACGTTTCAGTTCGCTCACGAGGGACTTGCCGGTTTCGCGAATATCGTCCTGCTTGTCTCGATAAGCTTCGGCGACGCTAATCAAAACTCTCGGAAAGCCGGGTATGTTGTAACGATCCTGCGGCGGAAAGTACGTGCCGCCATAAAACGGCACCCCGTCAGGCGTTAGAAACACGGTCATCGGCCAACCGCCGTGATGCGTCATCATCTGCACTGCGTTCATGTAGATCTGATCGAGATCCGGGCGTTCCTCGCGATCAACCTTGATATTCACAAACAGATCGTTCATCAACTTCGCGATGTCTTCGTTTTCGAACGACTCATGCGCCATCACGTGACACCAGTGGCAGGCTGAATAGCCGATGCTGAGCAGCACGGGCTTGTTCTCGCGGCGCGCCTTTTCAAACGCTTCTTCGCCCCATGGATACCACTCGACGGGATTGTGCGCGTGTTGCAAGAGATACGGGCTCGTCTCGTGAATCAACTGATTGGCTTTCATAGAACACAGATTACACGGATTGAAACGATGAGCCTAATCTGTGTAATCTGTGGACATGGAACGTGAAACGTTAGAGTTTGATGTGGTGTTTGTAGGTGCGGGTCCGGCCAATTTGAGTGGCGCGCTTCATCTCGCGCGTTTAGTGAAGCAGGACAGTTCGCTCGGCGACGTGGAGATCGCGGTGATCGAAAAAGGCGCGGCCATTGGTTCGCACATTCTTTCCGGCGCGGTGATGGATCCGAAAGCACTGCGCGAGCTAATCCCGGACTTCGAAGAACAGGGAGCGCCGATCGAGTCGAAAGTCACAGAGGATCACTTTCTCTATCTGACGCCGAAGTTCGCTCTCCGCTCGCCGATCACGCCGCCGCCGCTCAAGAACCACGGCTATTACATCGTTTCCCTCAATCGTTTGACTGCATGGCTGGGCGAGAAGTGTGAGGAAGCAGGTGTCAACATCTTTCCGGAGTTTCCGGGCGCCGATCTTCTTTACGATGAAAACGATCGTGTGATGGGCGTGCGCACGGGCGACAAAGGAATCGACAAGGAAGGTAAGCGAAAGGCCAACTACGAGCCCGGTGTCGATCTGCAAGCGAAGGTCACTGTGCTCGGCGAAGGACCACGCGGATCGCTCACGAAACATCTGGTCGAGCGCCTGGCACTGGATGAAGGGCGCGAGCCGCAAGTGTACAGTCTTGGGATCAAAGAGCTATGGGAACTGCCCGACGATCGTTATCCCACGGGCCGCGTTACGCACACGCTCGGATTTCCTTCGGATACGTCAACATACGGCGGCGGCTGGATCTACGGCCTGCAGAACCGCGTGTTGAATATCGGCTACGTCACGGGTCTTGATTACAAAGACCCGCTGATCGATCCGCACGCGGAGTTTCAGCGTTTCAAGACCCATCCCTACATCGCGCGTCTGCTCGAAGGCGGCAAGATGCTGCGTTACGGTGCGAAGACGATCGCTGCCGGCGGTTACTTCGCGATGCCGCGCATGTACGCCGATGGTGTGTTACTCGTCGGTGACTCTGCCGGGCTTCTGAACCCGCAACGGTTGAAGGGAATTCATTCCGCAATCAAGAGTGGAATGCTGGCGGCGGAAGTCATCTACGAAGCCTTGAAGGCGAAGGATTATTCGGCCACGCAGTTACAACGTTACGAGACGGCCGTCAACGAGAGCTGGATCATTCCGGAGTTGCGCAAGACTAGAAACTTCCACGCCGCGTTCAAGAATAATCGCTGGCTCGCATTGCTCAACGGCGGGTTGCAATACGTCACAGGCGGGCGTGCGTGGGGCATCTTCGATCGGGACTCCTCACATGCGGGCCATCTGGAGATGCGGAAGTTGTCAAACTACGGTTATCGAGGCGACAACATCGAGCAGCGTTACACTGACTTACGCTTCGACGGCAAGCTCACTTTCAACAAGCTCACAGACGTCTATCACGCGGCGGTGGGCCATGATGAAGATCAGCCGGTCCATCTACACGTGCTCGATACAAACATCTGCTCGACGCGCTGCGCTGAAGAATATGGAAATCCGTGCCAGCGGTTCTGTCCTGCGGCAGTTTATGAAATGGTGGAGGATGGTGGGAACGGGAAGCGCCGCTTGCAGATCAACTTTTCAAACTGCGTTCACTGCAAGACGTGCGACATCATGGATCCGTATCAGGTGATCAACTGGGTGACGCCTGAGGGTGGCGGCGGCCCCGATTACAAAGGCATGTGAGCCGCGGATGAAACGGATCTTAAACCCGATTTAAATCCGATTTTTAAATCCGTGTCATCTGTGGCTAATGCTTACTCTGCTTTGTCCCCGTCTTCCTGTTTGATAGTAAAGTGCACGCGGCCGCGCATCACCTCTTCGAGGGCGATACGCGTCGGCTTGTGTTTCTGAGGATCGATCTCAATTCTCGGCTGGGCCCCTCGCTGTAGCTGCTTGCTGCGCTTCGCTGCGAGGATGATCAGCCGGTATTTCGAATCAACTTCCTGCCCCGCAGCTGCTTCTACTTCACCATCCATCTCTGTCGTAGTTGCCACTCGATTGCTCCTTCTACTCTCGCTCTGGAATAAAATTTTGAATTACTTTGCGAACCAAACCTTCCTGCCGCATGCAACGCACACGCTCGGCATGGATGATCGACGCAAGCTGCCCGGCTGCTACCGCAACCTGGTCGTTGATGATCACGTAATCAAACGATGAATACTGGCGCAGTTCGTCCGGCGCGTTTCGCAGGCGCACTTCGAGTTGCGTGGGCGAATCGGTGCCTCTGTCGATTAACCGTTGCTTGAGTACTTCATACGACGGCGGCAAAATAAAGACACTCACAGAATCCATCAACAACTGCCGCACACTCGCAGCGCCCTGCACGTCGACTTCGAGAATGATGTCGGCACCTGCCGCCGTTTGTTCGAGAATCTGGCTCTTCGAAGTGCCGTAAAAGTTACCGTGTACGCAGGCCCACTCGAGAAACTCACCGGCCGCAATCATCTCTTCAAACGCTTCGCGGCTGACAAAGAAATACTCGCGGCCATCGACCTCATTCAGACGTGGCGCACGAGTCGTGTACGAAACAGAATAGCTAAGATTCGACACAACATCCAGCACATGCCGGATGATCGTGCCCTTGCCGCCGCCCGATGGTGAACTGACGACGAAGAGCGTGCCTCTGGACGTGGCGGTGCTTTGCGTGCGCGCGTGTTGCACTTCTTCTTTCACGTTACTCGACATTCTGAACCTGCTCGCGAAGTTTTTCGACTTCCGCCTTAATCGCCAGCCCTGCCTCCTTAATTACGAGATCCGTAGATTTTGAAAGCGTTGTGTTCGCTTCACGGTTGAGCTCCTGCAAGAGGAAGTCGAGCATTTTGCCGGCTTCACCGGGAGCATCGAGTGCTTCCTGAAACTGCGAGAGGTGACTGCGAAGCCGGACCATCTCTTCACTTACATCACTGCGATCCGCGAGGTAAGCAACTTCCTGGGCCAACCTGACTGGATCGACCTCGACCACTTGTCCACCGCGATTCAACAATTCTCCGATTCGCTTTTGCAGCCGCAGGCGATAAGCATCGGCGAGCCCGGCGGCGGCGGTTTCGATAACCGGAACGAGTGATTCGATCTTATTGACGCGAGCGCGGAGTTCCTGTTTGAGTGCTTCGCCTTCCTGTTCGCGCATCTTCTCGAGTTCGCCGAGAGCCTGGTCCAAGGCCTGTTCCAGCGCAACTGTCATTCGATCGTCGATGCTGTTTCGAGCGGGCTGGATTGCGCCCGGAATGCGTGCGATGACGTTGATGTCCAGTTCGCCGCCGATGTCGAACTCCTGTTGGAGTTGTTTCAGCGCGCTGACGTAGCCGGCGATTAGCGGGCGATTAACCTCGTAGGCGACCTGGGAGGCACGTTCCATGCTGACGGTGACGTCGACGCGCCCGCGCGAGAGTCGCGAGGTGATTCGCTTTTTAATGATCGGTTCGAGTGACGATAGTTCGGTGCCGACGCGCAGGTGAATATCAAGGAATCGATTGTTAACGGTCTTGAGGTCGACGGAGACGGAGAAATCCTCGCCCGCCACCATCCCCTTGCCGTATCCGGTCATTGATTTCATTCGTCGAGGCTCGATTGCTGCAGTTAATAGGACCTATTGGTCCTGTAGGTCTTATAAGACCTATTAAAATTTCTAGCTGATCGCGACGATCTCTTCCTCGTCGGCGAATTGAAGTTCGTAAAGCTTACGGTATTGCCCGCCGTGGGCCAACAGGTCAGCGTGCGTGCCCATCTCGATGATTCGTCCGGCTTCCATCACCACGATCACGTCTGCACGACGCACGGTTGAAAGGCGGTGAGCGATCACGATTGTCGTGCGATCTCGAACAAGGTTCGCAAGAGCACGTTGAACCAGGCGCTCCGATTCCGCGTCGAGCGCAGACGTGGCCTCATCCAGGATCAGGACTGGCGCGTTAACCAGAATTGCACGGGCAATAGCAAGCCGCTGGCGTTGGCCGCCGGAAAGAAAGATTCCGCGCTCGCCGACAATCGTATCGTATCCGTCGGGCAGTTCGCGAATGAAGTCGTGCGCAAAAGCGATGAGCGCTGCCTCTTCGACCTCGCGATCGGTTGCTTCAGGTTTTCCGTACGCGATGTTGTGGCGGACGGTGTCGTTGAAAAGCACTGTCTCCTGCGTGACGAGGGCAATCTGCTTTCTCAGGCTCGAGATCGTCGCGTCGCGTATGTCGATGCCGTCCCACAAAACAGCTCCCGAACTCGGATCGTGAAAGCGCGGCAGCAGTTTCGTCAGCGTCGACTTCCCACCGCCTGACTCACCCACGAGCGCAACCATCGTCCCTGCTTTGATCTTCAAGTTCACATCGCGCAGCACGGATCGCGATTCGTTTGCATAACCAAACGAAACGTTTCGCAGCTCAATTTCCTGCTGGAGTGGCGACAGTACGCGCGCGCCGGGTTTCTCTTTAATCTCTGCGTGTTCGTCCATCACCTCCCAAACGTGATGAGCCGCGGCGAGCGCCTGTTCCATGCTGTTTTGCAGTCGCGAGAGTTTGCGCATCGGATCGTAACTGCGAAACAGAAAGAACAGGAAAGTGACGAACTGCGCCGTGTTCATCCTGCCAGCCATGATTTCACGCTGGCCGAAGAACAGCAGCAACACGACAAACACAATGCCGATCATCTCGATCGTCGGCGGTGATGCGCCTGCGATACTTGCGCTCCGCAAGTTTGCTCTCACGATTCGCTTTGCAACTTCAGTGAAGCGCTCCGATTCGCGTTTCTCGGCGCGATAGGCTTTGACGATGCCCTGGTTGGCGAGTGCTTCCTGCGCTGTGTCGGTGAGTTCCTTGCTGCCTTCAAGACTCTCACGCGCCAGGTTGCGCAACGCTTTTCCAAACTTCGCCGTGAGAACTGCAATCACAGGCGCGATCGCAAGTGAGCCGAGCGTGAGTCGCCAACTGTAATAGAACGACGCTGAGAGAAACGCAATCAACGTAAAGCTCTCGCGCAGCATGTCGCGAATCGTGCTCGT
>DASUPZ010000204.1:0-13531 GCA_036280855.1 Pyrinomonadaceae bacterium
ACGATCTTTATTCACGATCCGGTAGCGGGTGTGACTTACTCGCTCGACTCCAAGTCGCGTGTTGCGCACAAGAGCTCGCCGTTCCGGTTTGAGTTGAGCAGGACGCCGGGTGGCGGAATCCCGACTACTCAGAGCCAGTCGTTTGAATTCAAACTTGGACCAGCGGGCACCGCCTCGAGTGGAAGAGTGATCATGACGGCGCCGCTTGGTGCAGGTGTGGAGCCTGCGCAAGTGCCCCCTCCTGCGGGGGTCGACCATTTCGTGATGCGCACTGAAGCCGGCGTTGGTGGCACGTACGCCTTCCGCACCAGCAAAGCCGATGCGAACGCCGTGAAGGAACAGCTTGGAAAGCAGATGATCGAGGGCGTTGAAGCTGAAGGGACGCGCACGACCGTCACGATTCCCGCAGGCGAGATTGGCAATGAACGTGCGATTGAGATTGTCAGCGAGCGCTGGTATTCACCGGAGCTTCAGTTGGTGGTGATGACTCGACACAGCGATCCACGCTTTGGCGAAACGACCTACAAACTAACAAACATCAACCGTACTGAACCGGCGAAGACGATGTTCGAGGTTCCGTCCGACTACACCATCAAGACGCACCTCGTTGGGCCAAGTGTTGCGCCGCTCCGCACACGTAAACTCTCGAACCCCGAGTAAAACCGTAACACGGATAAACGCGGAAAAAAACGCGGATGATCACGGATTGATCCGTGATCATCTGCTTTACTATCCGCGATATCTCATTCTTCTTCTTCGCCGCCTCTAATTCTTCCTTCAGCGCGTGACTGCTCCACAATCTTCTGGGCCAACTGTCCCGGGACCGGATCGTAGTGCGAAAACTGCATGTGGAACGATCCGCGTGCGGCGGTGATCGAGTTGAGTATCGACTGGTAATTGAGCATCTCGGCCATCGGCACCTGCGCCTTGATCACCTGCTGCTTACCACTCATCTCCATACCCTGCACACGGCCACGGCGGGAGTTGAGGTCGCCCATGATGTCGCCGCTGTATTCCTGCGGCGCCGCAATCTCGACGTCCATCACCGGCTCGAGCAACGAAGGTTTAACCTTCTCCATCGCTGCGCGAAAAGCTTTGCGACCAGCGGCACGGAACGAGTGTTCGTCAGAATCGACGGGATGATACGAACCGTCGACTAACTGCACCTTGAAGTCGACGAGCGGGTAACCCGCAATCGCGCCTGCCTTGGCTGCTTCGATAATTCCTTTCTCGATCGCCGGGCGGAAATTTGCCGGAACCGAGCCGCCGAAGATCTTGTCTTCGAAAACAAAACCACCACCACGCGGCAATGGCTCAAACACACACTTACAATCGCCAAACTGTCCGCGGCCGCCAGTCTGTTTCTTGTGCCTGCCCTGGACCTCTGCGCGTTGTGTAATCGTCTCTTTGTACGGAACTTTCGGCGGATGAAGCGTGACTTCCACGCCATAACGCTTCTTCAACTTCTCGACGACAGTCTCGACGTGCAGCTGACCGGATCCCGAGAGCAGAAACTCTTTTGTCTGCGCATCGCGGGTAAAGTGAAGCGCCGGATCTTCTTCGAGTATCTTGTGCAACGCGCCGCTGATCTTCTCCTCGTCCTGTCGCGACTTCGGCTCAATCGCAAAAGCAATCGCAGCCTCGGGATACTCGACCGGGTCATAAATTATTTGCGCCTGCTTATCGCAAAGCGTATCGCCCGTTTGCGTTTCTTTGAGTTTCACGCACGCGATGATGTCGCCGGCGTGAGCTTCAGCGACCTTGTCGAGTTGTTTACCCTGTATGACGTGAAGCGCGCCGAGGCGTTCTGAAAGTCCGCGACTCGAGTTGAGTGCGTTAGCGTCTGTTTGCACATGACCGCTGATGATCTTGAAGACGTTGATACGCCCTGCAAACGGATCCGCGATGGTCCTGAAGCAGTAAGCTGAGAGTGGCTCGCTGTCGCTGTACTTGCGACCGATTCGCTCTGCATCCGCAGGCGCATCCACTGGCTTGCCCCACTCGGCTTCATGATGAGCTGGATCGGGAGCGTAATCTACGAGCCCGTTCAGCAACGCCCGCAAACCTACCTGCGAGATACTCGAAACAGCAAACACCGGACAGAGTTTACTTTGCGCGATAGCCTTGCTGATGTTTGGAAGAATGTCTTCCTCTTCAAGTGTTCCGTTCTCGAAATACTTCTCCATCAACTGATCGTTCGATTCGGCAACCAGCTCGACGAGCCGTTCGCGTGTTTTATCGACGATGTCGCGACCTTCGGATGGCATGTCGATCTCTTTAGCCTGTCCATCGGAGCCGAGCTCATACGCTTTCATATGGACCACGTCTACAACGCCGCGGAAGTCTTTCTCTTTTCCGATCGGTAACGTAAAAGGAATGATGGCCCTACTAAAAGTCTTTTGTGCGCTTTCGAGCGCGGCGCCGAAGTCTGCGTGTTCCTTGTCGAGCTTGGTGATTACCATCACTCGCGGAACCATAAACTCGTTTGCGTAGGCCCATGTTTTTTCCGTCTGCACTTCCACGCCTTTGACACCGTCAACAACGACGATGGCGCAATCTGCAACGCGCAGTGCGGGGCGGGCGTGGGAGACGAAAGCCGCGTATCCCGGCGTGTCTATAAAATTCAGCTTGGTATCGCGGTGCTCGAGATGTGCGAGTGCGGTATTGAGTGTGATCTTGCGGGCTATTGAATCTTCTTCGTAATCGGTGACCGTGGTGCCTTCGTCTACCTTTCCCCAGCGCGGTGTGGCTCCGGCGACGTAGAGAAGCGAACTAATAAGCTGCGTCTTCCCTGCGTCGCCATGTCCAATGACAGATAGATTTCTGATAGCTTCGGTCGGATAGACTTTCATAAGTTTGATTCCTTTCAGGCATGCGAAATTTGGAGAAGGATTGTTTCGATTTAGGCTGTAATTTATCCGAGCGCGCAGGGCAAAGGCAAGTTCGCCTCGGTTCTTACCAAGTTCAGAGTTCAGCCTTTAGGCTGCTGCTTTGGCGTGCAAGCTAAAGCTTGAACTCTGAACGCTACGGCCATCTTTTACGACCTGTGGCGCATCTCAGTCGCTCGGAATAGGAGTAGGTGAAAGTCATGATTTACAGGAAAGTTTTTGCTTTATCTGTGGCGTTGTTGATGGTGTTGTCCGCTATTGGAATCACGTCGGGCAAAACGAACGAGCCGCAGAGCTTACAGTCAATTGAACCTTTAAACATTGCAGTTCTGATACAGGACGATCTCGTGTCGCAGGTTGCCAACGAGATTGGCGTAACACGCGAATTCATTCGCTCGTTGCCCGAAGGATCGCGCGTGATGGTTGGTTACATCAGGGCCGGTTCGCTGCAAGTGAAACAACCGTTTACAACGGACCTCGAGAAAGCTGCAAAGTCGTTGCGTATGCCGGTCGCGAGTACCGCTAGTTCTCCGTTCAATCCATACGTTGAAGTAGTGGAAGCGTTGAAGAAGTTTCAGAACGACTGGACCAACGCCAACGCCGTGTTATTGATTTCAGACGCTTTGGACACGTCGCGAGGATTTGATTCGTCGGCTGCGGGTCACACGGTCGATATCGATCGCGCCATCCGCGAAGCGAACAAACGCAACGTCTCGGTATTCAGCTTCTACGCACCGTCAGTTGGCCTGACGAGCCAGAGCCGTTTGGCCGCCAGTTATGGACAGAGCTCGTTGAACAGGCTGAGCAATGAAACGGGCGGCAGGGCGTTTTTCCAGGGTTCTACCGGCTTCGTAACTTTCGATTCTTACTTCGCGCGCTTGCGTGATCAGTTGAATCGGCAGTATGCGCGGGCCCGGTAAGAGCGCCTCGTTCAATCCCAAATAGCGAATAGGTCCTATAAGTCTTTATAGGACCTATTCTTTTTTCCGCTCTCTGATGGTAAAGTACCGCCGGCGCTCTTGGTCCTGAAAAACTGCTCACCAAACGTCCTGAGAAGTGCGCGAATATTGTCTCATTGTCGAAGGGGCATATCTTTCCGAGTCCGAAGCTGAACACGCTTTCCGCGACCCCTTTCTCGAAGACTGGGTTGAGCAAACCGGACGCTTCCGTATCCACAACATGGACGAAATCATCATCACGCCGGGCGTTACGCTCGGCTCCCTCGGAGTGGTGATGCTGGAAGACGGCGTTTTCGAGATCGCGAGCACCGATCCCGATCATCCTCTGACGGAGCACAAAGCGAAGGGAGTTGCAGAAGCCCTGCGACGCCAGGACATGTTCGACGAAATCAGAACTGAGCCCCGCGGTGAGTCAGAGTCAGCTTGAAACGCATACTGGTTTTCCCGCCAAACAACGCGCCCGCATTTCTCGACCAACACGAATTCTAGTAGACTCTCCAACTTTGCTACCTTCGCTATTGACGAGTGATTGAGACCACTAAATTGGAGCAACGTGTGCTGCGGAACAATGCGTTACCCGAGCCGCTAATTCCGCTTGAACGGCTGGCGTGGAATTACTGGTGGAGTTGGGCCGCGGATGGCGAGAGCGTCTTTCGAGATCTCGATCCCGAGATCTGGGAAGAGTCTGAGCGCAATCCGCGACAACTGCTTGCGAAAACATCTGCCTATCGACTGGCTGAAGCGGCTACCGATCCCGTTTATCTCGAACGTGTAAGTCGTCTCAGTGAGAGCTTTCAATCGTACATGGCTGCGAGTCCTCACTGGCAGCATGAAGGCAAAGCGATCACGTCCGAACATCCGGTTGCTTACTTCTGCGCGGAGTTTGGCGTTCACACTTCCCTCCCGCTTTACTCGGGTGGCCTGGGCATACTCGCCGGCGATCATCTTAAATCTGCGAGTGATCTTGGATTACCTCTCGTCGCAGTCGGTTTGCTCTATCGCTACGGTTACTTTCGCCAGCGATTGCGCAACGACGGCTGGCAGGAAGAACACTACGGCGAAACGTTTCCCAACGATTTGCCGATTCACCAAGTAACGAATAGCGACAACACACCGCTTCGCATCGAAGTCACGATCCGCGAACGGAAAGTGTTGGCCCAGGTGTGGCGAGCTGACGTGGGGCGAGTGCAACTTTACCTGCTCGATACAAACATTCCTGAAAACGCCGAAACGGATCGCTGGGTTACGGGGCATCTTTACGGCGGCGATCGCGAAACGCGGATCGTGCAGGAGATGTTGCTCGGAATCGGCGGTGTGAGGCTGCTGCGAAAACTCGGTGTTTCTCCGAGAGTGTTTCACCTGAACGAGGGTCACTCTGCGTTTCTCACGATTGAACTCGCGCGAGAGATCGTGCAAACGAACAGGCAGCCATTCGCAGCGGCGGCTGAGATGGTGAAACAGCAGTGTGTCTTCACCACGCACACGCCGGTTGCAGCAGGCAACGATGAGTTTGACGCCGCGCTTGTCACTCGTGCGTTTGGTCCGGGTTACTTGAACGAGCTTGGCCTGACGGAAGAAGAGTTTCTTTCGCTTGGCCGCGTCGATCGCGCCAACAAAACTGAGCGGTATGGACTGACACCTCTCGCCATCCGCATGTGTCGCTCGACGAACGGCGTGAGTCGTAAACACGGTGAAGTTTCACGAGCGCTCTGGCAAAGGCTTTGGCCTGATAGAAAACTCGAAGACATTCCGATCAGTCATATCACGAACGGTGTTCATGCGCCGACGTGGGTTTCGCCATTGCTGCGTCACTTGCTCGAGCAGTATGTGGGCCATGATTGGGAAAGCGGGATTCGTAATCCGGACGCGTGGAGTGAGGCGATCGCACGTATCCCCGATGAAGAGTTGTGGGCCGCGCACGTTAGTTTGAAAGAACGGCTGGTGGCGTTTATCCGTCAGCGAGCGGTAGTGTCGCGAACGGCTGCGGGAGAACGCGCTGATTACATCGAAGCGGCGAAGACCGTGTTTGATCCGGAAGCACTGACCATCGGGTTTGCGCGTCGAGTTGCGGGTTACAAACGTTGGAACCTCATACTCACCGATAAAGAACGGCTGTTGCGATTGATCAATAACGAACAGCGTCCGGTGCAGTTTGTATTCGCCGGCAAAGCGCATCCGCAGGATGAAGGATCGAAACTGGTGCTGCAACAGTTGGCCCAGTGGAAATACGATCCGGCCGTGCGTCACCGCGCTGTGTTTCTCGAAGATTACGATCAGGAGATTGCGCGGCAGTTGGTCCAGTCAGTCGATGTCTGGCTGAACGTGCCTCGACGTCCGCAGGAAGCTTCGGGAACGAGCGGAGAGAAGGTTGCAATCAACGGCGGTTTGAATCTCTCGATACTCGACGGCTGGTGGCTCGAAGGTTACGACGGGAGCAACGGCTTTGCGATCGGCAATGGAAACGACGGCGCCCCGGTCGCCGAGATCGATGCTCTCGATGCTGAGTCGCTCTACCGCACACTCGAGTCGGAAGTAGTGCAGATCTTTTATGACCGGGCCGAGGATGGATTGCCTCGGAAATGGATCGCAATGATGAAGCGAGCAATTCAAACCCTCGCGCCGAAGTACAACAGCGACCGGATGGTCGAAGACTACGCCCGCAACATCTACCTTGCATGATTACGTGTAAATCCTCAAAATTCATGCAAATCCTGTAAACTGTTTTCCGATGAAGTACTGCACCGCCTGCAAAGCAAAGTACGACGACAGCGTCAGCTTCTGTTCTATTGACGGCGAGGTCCTCGAAGCGGATCCGGCGTCGATCGTCAACACGGTGCTTGATGGGCAGTATCAAATGGAGGCGCTGCTCGGTAAGGGTGGAATGGGCGCCGTTTATCGTGCTCGTCACATCCTGCTCGGCGACCGTGTGGCGATCAAAGTTCTTCCACCGGAAGTCAGGAACAACGCGGAGTGGCTGCGACGATTCAGGCGCGAGGGACAGGCAGCGCGCCGTTTTCGACATCCGAACGCAGTGACTGTTTACGACCTGCGCACTGCTGCCGACGGCACCATCTACATGGTGATGGAGTACGTCGAAGGCCACACCCTCGATCACGAGATTAAAACACGCGGCAGGTTCACTGCCGCTGAAGCGCTCGAAACTCTCAGGCCGATCATGAGCGTTCTCGACACCGCACATTCAATGGGTGTTGTGCATCGCGATCTAAAACCCGAGAACATCATGATCGGAAAAGAGAGCGAGGGTGGTGCACCAGTGATTAAGCTGCTCGATCTCGGAATCGCGAAGATGCGCGAGATCGCCGGTGACAACGGTGGCAACACGGCGCTCACGATGGCCGGCCAGGTGCTCGGCACTCCTTATTACATGTCGCCGGAGCAGTGGGGTGAGATTCCACGGGATCAGAATACAGAGATCGACGGCCGAGCTGACATTTACAGTCTCGGTCTTGTTTTCTACGAGATGATTCTCGGCCGCCGTTGTTTCGCGGGTCACACTTTGCACGAGTTGCGCCGCGAGCATGTGACGACAAAGCCAAGACCGCTGCATGAAGTGGCGCCCGGTGTTCCGATAGGTTTCAGCGCTGCGATCGAACGCGCGACTGCGAAGGATCGTGCGGATCGACAACCGACAGCGGGTGCACTTGCTGAGGAGCTGCGCGCCGGCCTTGCTTCACCCACCGTTACAGGTCAACAAACTGTGAATTTCGGTGAAACACTTCCAATCGCTCGCGGGCTCGACACGAAGTCTGACGTTAACGCGCCGACGATCACGATGGATGCGTCGCCGACGTCTGCTCCGCCTCACGTCGTAAAGAACGATGCGACGGTTTTCGAACCGGCGAAGCCTCAGGTGAGAGCTGATGTGCCGGCAGCGACCGTTGCTGAGTCGGGAGCAATGGCGTCGAGCGTGACTGTGCCGCGCGCGCCGAAGTCTGCTGAAACTCCGAAAGTGCAGCCGCAGCCGTCGTTACCTGCTTCGAAGGGCAAAGCGGGGATTCTGGTTGGTGTTGGAGTGCTGTTGGTGCTGCTTGTCGTTGCAGGCGCGGGAGGTTTCTGGTTGTGGAGTCGTTCGAGAGCGACAGGCACTACTGGTCCAAACGTCAACAACTCCAACACGGTAGTCGCGGCACCGGTAGAGATCACTCGCTACGCGCTCGAGCTGGAACCGACAGTTGCTGAGGGAGAGCCGACGAGAGTTGCGGCCCTGGTGCCGCTTGCTTCGGGACAGTCGTTCAAGTTTATGTTCACGTTCACCGAAGACGGCTATGTTTACATCTTTGGGCCCGGTGAAAAGAATCAGCCGACGGCATTTTTAACCTCGAAGCCGTTGCCGGATTCAGGCGTCACGAGCAACCGCGTCAGGCGTGGAGTGGAGTTCAGTTTTCCAAGCGGAGCCGGCAACAACATCACGTTGGACGCGAATCCCGGAACGGATCGGTTTACAATCATCTTCGCGAGATCGCCGTTGCCGTCGCCTGCGTTTTTGAATGAAGCGGTAACCGGCAAGCCTTTGAACGCAGCGCAACAGACAGAGTTAAAGGCGTTTGTCGGCAGGTATCAGCAGAATCAGCCGGTTACTGAGCATGACGACTCTAATCCTCGGGCGCCGTTTATCAGGGTAAAGGCAGTTCCGGATCAGACCAATCCCATTGTCTTTGACATCCGTATCCAGCACAATTAGCCTCTCGCAGGCACGTCAACGCGCGCGCACGCGCAGCCGCCGGATAGAACTTCGATAGCGAGTGAGTCAATAAGGAGATTTCCATGAGATTGATCGTTTTAGCGTTCGTTTGTCTCTGCGCGGCGGTTATTGGTATTGCTGCGCCGGCGGTGCAGGACGGTGACGACGTTCGCGGTGCGTTTCTGACCTCGCGGCCTCCGAAGAGACAGCCCGCAAGCTCGGGTGCGGCCGCAAAGCCGAGTCGAAGACGACCAAAGTCGACGGCTACTGCGACGACGAAACCGCCCTCGCAAAGCACGAGTAGTACTCCTGCCACGCCTGGTCCAACCTCGACTGCGAGCACGCCGTCGAAACCCGTCAACACACCACGTCTCGGACTTGGGTTGACCTTATTCAGGCGCGATTCGACTGGATACGCGCTGCGAACAGACCCGGATCACGTTTTCGTCAGCGGTGATCGCGTCCGTGTACTCCTGGAAACAAACGCCGACGGTTATCTTTACATTTTCAACACCACCAACGACGGACCGGCCGTGATGATCTATCCGGACGCACAACTCGACGAAGGTGGCAACTACATTCAGGCGCATGTTCCATTCGAAATTCCGTCCAGCCAGGCTGCTGAGGAAAAACTACGCTGGTTTGCATTCGATGATGCCGCCGGCACTGAACGTGTCTTCTTCGTTTTTACGCGTGAACCTTTGAAGGGAATTCCGATCGAAGATGAATTGATCGCTTTGTGTCGCAATTCGAAGGAGAGTTGCCCGGTCAAGCCCAGCAATGAAGTGTGGGCGGAAATCAAGAAAGAGTTGCAGGAACCTCTCAAGCGCGACAAGGTGCAACAAATCGGCGGCGCGCAAACGGATTTGGAAGAACACGCAGCAGCGCGCGGGTTTGGATTGGCGAAGAATGATCCGCAGCCTTCGCTGGTGATGATGGCGTCGTCGCCGCGACCGACGCTCGTTGCCACGCTTGATCTTATTCATAAGTAAAAAACCTTGGAGTGCGGGGGCCCGGCGCCGCTTTCATATCGATCACGCGGGATCGAAACCAAAGCGGCGCCAGGCCGCCGCACTCCAAAAAGAGTTATCGAAAGGGAAGTGAAAATGGGGAGATTAGTTAACGTTTGCCTGGTCGTGATGTTGTTGATTACGCCCGTCGCGCCGGCTTACGCGCAGCAGGCCGACCAGGCGGGTGCAGCTTTGCGAGAGGGCCGGCGTCTGCTGAAACGCGGACGAGCGGATCAGGCGCTCATTCAACTGCGAAACGCCCTCAACCTTTACACCACAGCCAAGAACAACAGTGGCATGGCCGCAACGCATAACGAACTCGGCGATCTCTACATGCGGCAGGGTCAGTACCAGATTGCGCTCGATAATTATCAAAAAGCGTTGGAGGGATTTTCAGCTTTTGAAGCAAAAAAAGAGGTGGTCAACGCGGCGGTAGGGATTGGAGACGACAAGTACAACGCCAACCTCATGCTCGCAAAGATCGGCGACGTTAACTACAGGCTCGGCAAAACGGCCGATGCGCGGTCTGCTTATGGACGCATGGTTGTCAAAAAACCTGAGGGCGCGGCGTCCAAAGTGGGTCGACGGTTTGGTGGATTTGGCGCAATCGTCGGCGGCATTTCGTCAGGTAACGTCAATGTGGCCGCACCGACGAGTGCGTTGACTGTTGCTCTCGAAGCGAAGAAAGAGCTCGACGAGTATCGCGTCTCGATTGTTTATTCGAGCTATGAACTCGGAATGGGCAGGCTCGCTTACGCCGACGGCGATCTCGAAACCGCTAAGAAGCATTTCACTAACGCACTCGAGGCTGCCGGAAGCAGCATCGCCGGGATCGCGAAGCTCGGACAGGTGCGACGTTTTCGCGCTGCAGCGAGAACAAGTCTGGGAGACATTGCGCTGCGACAGGGCAAGTTCAAAGACGCCACGAAGTTTTATAACGACGCCAAGAAAGGCGCGCAGGACGACAAGCGACTCGACTTGATGTGGCCGGCGCAGCGCGGCATGGGAAGAAGTCTGTGGCTGCAGGCAGCACAGGAGAAAGATCAGAAGAAAGCGTTGCCGTTACGTGAGTCAGCGTTGACGAATTACCGCGAGTCACTCGCAACGATCGAAACACTCAGACAGGGAAGTTTGCGAGCCGACGAATCGCGCAGCACGTTCCTCGCGACCATCAAAGACGTTTTTGACGAAGCCGCTGCGGCTTATGCATCGATGGCATTGATCGCCAGCCCTGCAGCAGGTACGCCGCTTAGTGGCAAGGCGTTGGAATACGCCGGCGAGGCATTCCGGATTAACGAACAGTCACGCGCACGCTCGTTGCTCGACATGCTTAATGAAACAAGCGCGGCGATAAGCGAAGGCGTCCCGGCTGAACTGTTGAAACGCAAACAGGAAAACCTCGATCGCCAGCAGGACATCGCCGACATTCTGACGGGCATAAACGTTTCGACAGAAGAACTGAAGAAAAAGCCGGCTGAACTCGATGCAGAACTCGAAAAGCTCCAGGCCGAGTTTGAAGAAATCGAGAACCAGATTCGCACTGCCAGCCCGCGTTACGCGACGTTGACTGCGAACAAGCCGCTGACTCTGGCGGAAGTGCAGCAAAACGTGCTCGACGATCAGACGGTGCTCGTAGAATACGCATTGCAGGCAGACGAGTCGTATCTTTTTGCGGTAACCAAAGGCGCTGTCAGTTTGTTCAAACTGCCTTCCCGCGCAAACGTCGACAAGCTCGCCACGGATCTCCGCGCGCAGTTGATCCCCTCCAAACTCCAGCGGCGGATCGTCGGCATCGACGTAGCGGAAGCAAACCGCGGTTTGGGTATTGCTTCTGCCGCACCTGAAGAAGTTGCTCCTTTTGTGGCCGCTTCCAACGCGCTTTACAAGGCCGTGCTGGAGCCGGCGGCTGGAATGATCAGCGAGAAGCGCCTGATGGTTGTGGCCGACGGCGCGCTCAACTACATACCGTTTGAAGTGTTGCTCAAGGTCCCTGAGACTGGTGATTTTTCATCACTCGGCTACCTCGTCAAGACAAACGAGATTGTCTACGCGCCGTCGGCATCGGTCGTCGGCGCAATCAAACAGCAGCGAGCGAAATCTACTGCACGCTCGATGCTGATCATTGCCGACCCGGTATTCAATTCCAACGACACACGCGCGCGTAAACCGGTTGGTGCGCCCGCGAGCGACGCAGAACTTCGCGGCCTCGGAATTCAGAGTGCGCTTGCAGACGTCGCGGGCTCCACTCCACCAGCCCCGACCGCGGCGATGGAAGGTTTACCCCTCTCACGACTGAACGGCACACGCACTGAGGCCGAACAGATATCCAAGCTCGCCAGGGCTTCCGGAGGCCAGGCAGACGTCTGGCTCGACCTCGACGCGAACGAAGAAAACCTCGGCACGCGCGACGTCAGCAAGTACCGCATCATTCACGTGGCCACGCACGGCCTCCTGAACGCCGAGCGTCCACAGTTCACCGGCGTGGTCCTGTCGCTGGTTGGCAACAAGACACACGACGGTTTCGTGCGGACGGATGAAGTCTTCAATCTGCGCCTTGGCTCGCCTCTCGTGATGCTCTCTGCCTGCGAGACAGGCCTCGGCAAAGAGAAGCGCGGCGAAGGCGTGATGGGTCTTACAAGAGCTTTCATGTACGCCGGTGCCCCGACGGTTGGTGTCAGTCTATGGTCGGTCGCAGATAAATCCACTGCCGATCTCATGACAGACTTCTACCGCAGGCTTTTGAGCACGGGCGAAAACACCACCTCCTCCAGCGCGCTGCGTGGCGCGCAGTTGGCAATGATTTCCGGCAAGAAATACAGCGCACCTTTCTACTGGGCGCCGTTTGTACTCGTCGGCGACTGGAACTAATCGCGAACTAACGCGACAAAAGCACGAATGGGTTTTCGACTCATTCGTGCTTCTGTATTTTTGCGGCCCGTTTTCGCTTCAGCTTGTATAGACCACCCAACCCGCTCAGCAGCAACAGCGCGGTCGTAGGTTCGGGAATGGTTGCGTTCGTCCCTTCGACAACAAAGTTATCGATCCGGTTGGTCCCCGTTGACGAAGTCGCGCCGTTGAAAACGATCCGGAACGCTGCGTTTGGATTGTTGTCCAGTCCAGCGATCGCGGCGAGGCTGAAAACAACCGGCACAGCTCCAAACGCAGTTGCCGGCACGTAAGGTGATCCAAAGTCGATGAAGTTTATCCCGTCGAGACTGTATTGAAACTGATTACTGTTGAATCCCGTGCTCGTGCCTTGGGTCGCAAAACTCACGACGATATCTGAAAAGCCAACCGTGCTGACAATGAACGTGATATTCCGTCCATTGTTGGCAACGCCGCTTCCGCCCTGAAGCGAAAGCGCCTGCCCGGCGATATCTCCCTGTCGCGCGTTGGTAGTCGTACCGGCTGCAAACAGCAGGTTCACGACATTGATATTGCTCGTGGCAGTCCCGCTTCCACGATCGATGTTCAAATTGGAGTCGTTGAAATTCCAGACGGCCAGCTCGTCGGCGCGTGCGGCCTGTGAAGCCGCCATGAAGATCAGGACGGCACAGATGAGGTTGAATGGAAGTCGTCGAGTGAGACGATGATCCGGTTTAATGAACATACACTTTCTCCTTTGATGAGGTTTTTGGACGTAGTTCGTCCACGTTTGAGAAAGCAGAGAATCTGTTAAGAGACTCGTGAGGCGTCGGTAAGTAGCCAGGGCTCTGAGGACAGCCAAAGCTTTCTCGATAGCTCCGGCACGATAAGCCGATTCTGTCCGGTCGTCAATAGGAAAGTTAGGAAAGTTTGTATTTCTACGATCCTGTATAATGACGGGGCGAGAATTGGAAAAGGATTGACGAACATGGGGAAAAACTTTTTAAGAATCGAAGATCGGACGACGCTCGACAATTTACTAACAGACTCGAAGCAGCGACCTGTAATTGTTTTTAAGCACAGTACCGCCTGCTCGATCAGCGCGAG